>NZ_JBRILW010000012.1:0-147916 GCF_052977125.1 Shewanella sp. 30m-14
TCCCCAGAACAGTAAAACCAAGGCCTCAACGGTATGCCAAAAATAAAAATGCCGTTCACCTTAAGTGAACGGCATTAACCAATTATTGGTGGTTTTTTTTATTTAAGCCTTCAGCATTTATTTTGGTGTTATCTCATCTAATGCTCTAGCCTTAGCATTTTTAAATGGCACATCTAATGGGGCACACTCGATGACTTCTTTAATATACGTGCGGGCATAGCGATTGTCAGTATAGACGGGCATAGTAACAAGTTTATTTATACGCTTTTGTACGCTATCAATCCGCCAGTGAAAAAACTCAATTCGATGATCTGCTGTTGTTTCGACATAGCATTTGTAATCTTGCTTTTTAACTTCAGGAACATTTGCTTGCACGCTGGAAGCTAATATCAGCGTTAATAATGAAGTCCATTTCATTACCAACACGCCTTAGGAGATTTCGCTCCAATTTCAGTGATTGTGATTGTCGCACATTCGCTATCTCTTTTTGCCTGCCCAGCCAAGGCTGTAGCTGTAAGAGTAAAACTACCTGTGCCAATAGTACTACTCAGGCTGTAATCACCACTTTCGGTTACAAACGGACTCTTGTTAAAACCCAGCTTAGTCATATCTTTGGTGTAAGCGCGATTATCTAAATAAAACTGCTCTTGCCTATTTGCCGCCTTAACAAGTAGCGATAGACCATCAGCTCTAACACCTTTTGCCACATACTCAACATATGATGGATAAGCGATTGATGCCAAAATCCCAATAATTGCGACCGTAATCATTAATTCAATTAAGGTAAAACCTTTATGTTTCAACATCTATCTAACCTACTCGTTTACGTGATAATAAATTCGGTTTACACCTAACGCACCGCCTACACACTTATTGTCTCCCGGTGCACAAGGTGGCGGTGGCGGACAATCTATGCTGCCTGCAGGGCAATCAACAGGTTCCATTTTCTCTCCTGCAGCACCGATGCCAATAAGGTACATATAGCTGTCATCAGAACCATTTGGCGGCACGACAAGCTGCGGAGTATCAGGTACTCTTTCCCCCATTTCAAGGTACTCATGAGTATATGAGCGTATGCCTCTATGCAGGTCAAAACCATATAAACGACCTACACCGCTGACTAAGCACTGATTAGCATCAGATGCTTGCCCTGGCACATAAGAAGTAAAAAACACTCGCCCTTCAATAATTGTCGCCGCAGCTAAACTCTTTTCCCCCACGCCGCCAAAGTTATAGTACCAGCCTAACGTCTTGCCAAACTCGATATTATCAGCATCCGTTGCAGGCGAACCTGAAGTCACATCATAGAGGTTATTAAAGGTAATTGGGCTGGGAATAGTATTATTGCCAGAACCAGTAAATGAACGAGTGACAACATTGCGATCTTGCAAGGTAAAAAAGTAATCACTTCGCTTAACATCAAGCGGGTGTGGTCGATGACCAGAACCTATCACCACGGCGTCGTAAGGAACACTTTGATAAGTTGTGGTGCTCGTTGTAACCCCACCGCTAGTGACATCCACTTCAGCAATATTGGTAAATACGGTTTGGGCGACTGCAGGCTCAACGAAAAAGCGCCTATCACTGGTAACTGAGCTGCCACCTAAATCTGCAAATTTAAATGCAGTCCAAGGACGAGAGCTGTCTTTAGGGTTGGCACTAGGTAGGTCGATACGCCAAACATTTGCACCAGTATCAGATGCATAAATACGATCGGTTAATTTGTCACCATTACTATCTAATACGGCAACGGCATTAGGGATACTATCTTTAATCCCCGGCATTTGGGTGACAGTACTGCCATTGTTTGGACCAAACGAATGGACTAAAGCACCGGTTTCAGCATCTAATATAAATACTCCTCGGCCTTGAGAGTCATCAGTTCCAACTGCTGCGCCATCTTTAGTCGACGGTGAGTAACCTGCACCAAAAATCAATACCGGCTTTGCTTTTGAGTAATCAGTATTACCTGCTGGCCAGCCGGGGATGTAAGTCACCACAGGTTCAGCCCAGGTTTGCCCAAGCTCGGCCATTCCAGCATCATCAGCACTGACTTTCCACAGCATTTTAGGCCTATCAGGGTCAGAGATATCTAATGCATAATAGGATTTACCACCGCGCCTCATCCCTGCAAATAACCAGGCTTTGTCAACTTCGCCAGAGCTTTTGGTTTGCACAAACGACACGGGGGGAGTATCAAAGCCATACACAGAATGCAAGCCGGTGGGCACATTAGCCCTAAGCTCCCTGATATTGGGTAACAACTCATAAGGCATAAATGACCAAGTTTCTGATACTGTGTTACCTTCATCTTTGAACATGTGTAAGAAACCATGGTTCGTCCCTAACACAATCCGAATATCTGGATTGCCCTCTGTACCGAAGTTAATCGCTACCGGCCTAGAGTGCAGTGGATCACCAAACACATCGCCTCGAACATCTGATGTTGACTTATCGTTATTATCATCATCAACATCCTCCCCTTTTATCCAATCAAAATAATCGTTAATTTGCGAGGGGCTGATCCCCATGTGAGCAGCTAATGCCGATGCACTTCCCGCTTTTACTACCGCTTTATTACGGCTAAATTCAGACAGGCTCCCCTTGTTACCAAAGTCGCCATAAATCGTTCGATTATCAGTACTTGTGGTTTGCAGCTCATGTAGCACACCACCAGTAAGAACATCGTTACCATCCCCACCACCACTGGCTGCAGAGCAAACTGAATTAGGCGTCCAATATGAACATGCTGAATCTTTTAAATTTCCGTCATCACCAATAGCGTTAGCGCCATTCTTATCAACAATGTCACCGTTACCTTTTACTTTAAATTTTTTAATATTGCCCACCCAACGTGCACCTTTATTGGGTAAAAACATTGCATAATAAACCGAGTCAAAGGTTTGTGTTCTATCAAAGTTATTACTAGCAATTGATGGTGAAGTAAAACTTGCATTTACCTCTAGGATATCCGAGAACACCTCCTGCAATGCTGATTGTAACTCTGAGGCATCCTTAGCAGCGAAGTATTTCCCCCCCCCTAGATTTGCCGTTTTTATTAAGATCGGTGCAGCACTACTAGCACCTTCACTAAATCCAATAGTAAATGTTGTAACATGCTGTTCGCCATCTATAGAGCTATTGACATCTTTGCGATTCATCACACTCGCTAAAGCTGGCATATAGCTGTTGCCTTGACGATCATCTGGACGATATCCATCTAATAGTCCAATGTCATAGTCTGCGTTATTATCTTCGTTAGGTGCGCCGTCGGTAATATAAACAACATAAGCATTATTAGAGCACTTCATCGCTTTAAATGGAGAAATGTATGAACCATTTTCTTCTATTGTTTCATCTCTATTTGGCAAGTAGTCATCTGCTTGCAAGCCATACTTAACTGCTTTGCCGGCAAAATAAAGATAAGACTCATACAAAGTTTCACATAGTGGCGTCCATGTATCAGGTCCCAATCCATTAATGGTGTCAATTAAGGATACTTTGTCACCCGTATTGAGGCGCTTAATCCCTGAGATCACCCTTCCGCCATTTTGGTCGTTATTGTAATTACCATTAAACACAGCTAAGCCGAAATCAACACCCGGTGTCGCTACAACCGTGTCTTCTATCACTCGTTTTGCAATATCTAAACGATAGGTCCAACCTTGACTTTTAGTCGAGTGATACCAATTGACATAGCGCTCGGTATATAAGGAAACAGACTTTCCTGTACCAAATTCAGTCAGTGTTGCCGTTTCAACAGCAGCATCGATATCTGAAGGTTCAGCACTTTGATTTATATAGGTATATAGTACAGGGCTATCTTTAGAGCCTAAGCTATCAACAGGAAAACCTGAGCCTATGCCGCTTGCATTGCCAAAATAAAGATTATTCTTATCTTCAAAATCTTCAAAACAGTCGAGTGTGCTAACGTCAGTACCTAATATATCGGGTAACTCAGACCACTCACCATTTTCACCTGTAAAGCTATATTGGCGGATGAATCCAGTAAACATCCCATAGTCAGCTAAATACTCTTTAGAGGAGGCACAACCATTAACTGCACTTAGAAAATGATTCGGACTGGTTGGCTCAGGAACCCCGACTCCCCCCTTGCTGTAAAATATTTTAGTGCCATCATCAACAGTTTCACCTCGATCATACAAATCATCAGTCCACTCCCAGGTTTTCATACTACTGGAGTTATCAAAGATGATCAGTACTTGAGGCCGCGAGCCTGAACGAGCCGATGACTCAAATACATAAAGTTCAGTATCATCGCTAAAACTCATTCCAGAGAAAACCGTCAACGCCACCGTGAGCGATATAGAAAATGACTTAAGACATTTATTAATTTTCATTACTAATTTCCTGAGTTAGCTAGAACTTCTTGTTCTATTCCTGCTACTAGAGTTAAACGCCCCATATTACTTCGCCCATATGTTGACTGACTCGATACTTCAATTGGTACACAATCAATTACACTCGCCTGACTAGCATGAACTTTTCGAGCACAATCAACATCACCATCAGATAAAGCGATAAATGAGCTAGTGACATTGAAACTAGGATCCTTAACCGGATTCATCGTATTAACGTTGGCAAAATTGCGCCCTGAATTATTAACAATAACGCGGTCTTGCCCCCCTTTAGCCTCAGACTTTGCTACCACACGTTCAGAGCTGGCCCCAGCCATACGGATCGACTGAGTCGAATTCACAGCCAACGCCACGCCTATAACGGTCATCATCAACAACACAATTAGAGCAAAAAATAGCACCACGCCTTTCTGCTTTTGCATGATTAGCTTCCTAGCAATATTGGGTTTTCAAGTATGATTGTTGTCGATAAGACTCGACGCCTAAAACCATCATTTGCTGCGGCAATAGTCTTATCGCCGAGCTCATAAGTCTGTTCATCGGTATAGCTATTATCTTCTTCTACAGTTCTAACCAGCAGGTATATCCTAATTGCAACTAGTCTTTGGTTTGGCGAGCCATCCCACATAGGCGAACTCACATTTTGGGCAGGCATAAAACTGTCGGCGCTATTGTCACCGTTAATATCAAAACCGTACATCACCCTAAAATTCTCGACGCCTTCAACGAGCTGCTCGACAGAGTTAGCGCTATTCATGCCGCCGACACCAAGTACTCGCCTCATTAAAACAGGCACACCATTACTCATTTGGATAAAGTAGATGTGATGTTGATACTCCCAAAAGCGACCGTTATCTATCGTCGGTGGGGTTTGATTTCCAGCAAATATTATTCCCTGGTTGCTACTCGTTCCCATGTAATAGCGGTTGTTGTTAAATGAATTGGTAGCAGGGCCGACTAGCCTTTTTATTTGCAAGACATCAGTATTGGCAATTACGCTTCCCAAACATGCAATAGACTCTCCGCCAACTCCACTTTCGTATCCCCATAGTTTTCTAAAGTTTGAAGATGTACCACTTTCAGGGAAACTCGCATTGTTAGGCCCGCCACCGATGCAGTCACTGCCTGCAGGAATCGCGGCAGCCAGAATAGAGGTATTGACTCCCACATTTAAATCTATTCCAGTCAAATCAGCCATAAAACTAACTTGACTCACATCTCGCTCAACTAAGGCCAATGCAATACGGCCATTTTCTTGTAATTGGTTAAATTGACTAGTGGTGGTGACATTGGAAGAGGACATAGAAAACATAGACAAAAGACCAGCAGTTAAAAATAAGCTGATCAGCATAGCCACCATTAACTCTACAAGTGAGAAGCCTAAAGGCTTTACTAGAGAAAAAGTATTCTGCCTCATAGGATCACAGTCTGGAGTAAGTAGACGCGGCGGCGATCATTTGCCGTACCGCAACCTTTTACAAAACTAGTGCTATTTGCCGCACCATCACTAGTCTCCTGAATACCTCGCCAAGTAATGGCTATGGCAACATCTCCATTTGCCTTTGCTTCAATACAGCCTGTGGCGCCATCCAAACCATCCATGAGTAATTTCCATTGATATATATCCCAAGCTAACGTTTCTGTGCTTGAGCAAGTCACATTAGCGTTTACAGCAACGTCACAAGACTTACCAGGCTTGTTCAAGGTGCCAGTATATTCACCACTATAAGCAATCATTTGTGAGTGATTCAGTCGAAGTCGGTTCACTATGTCATTTGCAGAATATGCCGCTAAGGTTTGCTGGAAGGACTCAAAACTACCACGCTTAGAAACCACGTGGAGATTGAAAACACCAATCAAGCCGACGGTTAGAATAACCAAAGCAACTAATACTTCGATTAATGAAAGTCCGCTCTCTCTGATTTGCACCGTCAATTCCTCTGCATTGATCATATTATTGAGCCTAGATTGTTGTTTTAACGTTTAAAATTGGCACTTTATGAAATGCAACACAGCATATAGATCATTACCACTTTAGTCGAATGCTAGATAGATGAACTCAAATAAATATCATGTTCAACAGTCATTTGGGTTGAATTTTGATCAAAAAAAAGAGGCCTAGGCCTCTTTTTTATTTCAATTTGTATCTGAGTGTCGTTAGGTATTAACGAAGCTCGGCAGGTACAGCAAAAACGGTGTCTTCTAGACGTCCTTCGACTTCTGTCACCACACTTGGCGCCATATTAGCGATAGCATCAACAACTTGTTTAACCAATACTTCTGGGGCCGATGCTCCTGCGGTTACCGCTACGCGTTGAACACCATTGAACCAAGTTGCGTCAACATCATCAGCATTGTCGACTAAGAAAGCTTGTGTTCCTTTCTTCTGAGCTAATTCACGCAGACGATTTGAATTGGAGCTGTTTTTCGAGCCGACCACAATAAACAACTCTACCTTTTCAGCCACATTACGCACAGCATCTTGACGATTTTGTGTCGCATAACAGATATCATCTTTGCGCGGGCCTTCAATCGAAGGATACTTCTTTTGCAGCGAAGCAATGACATCGGCCGTATCATCCATTGATAAGGTTGTTTGCGTGACAAAACATAAGTTCTCTGGATCGTTAACCACAAGCCGCGCGACATCTTCAGGCGACTCAACCAAATGAACACCACCTGCAGGGTTATCGTATTGCCCCATGGTGCCTTCCACTTCTGGATGGCCTGCATGGCCAATTAAGATACACTCAATGCCCTTGCGGCTGGCACGTGCAACCTGAAGATGAACTTTAGTGACCAGCGGACAAGTCGCATCAAATACTTTAAGACCACGCTTCTTGGCTTCAGAGCGAACCGCTTGAGACACACCATGAGCACTGAAGATCACGATGCTTTCATCAGGCACTTGGTCTAACTCTTCGACAAACACTGCACCGCGATCTTTTAAGTTCTGCACCACATAGCGATTATGGACCACTTCGTGGCGTACGTAGATTGGCGGAGAGAAAAGCTCTAACGCACGTTCTACAATGCTAATCGCGCGATCTACGCCAGCACAGAATCCTCGGGGATTGGCCAGAAGAATATTCATAATTACAGTACCTGTACCACTTCTAGTTCAAAGGTGAGCACTTGTCCCGCCAATGGATGGTTCAAATCGATTGTTACCGAGTCGCCCACCACATCTCTTACCATGCCTGGAATTTCACTGCCACCTGGGCCTGCAAAACTCACTATCACACCAGGCTCAAGCTTCATGTCGGCAGGGAAACGGCTTTTATCCATATGATGTACAGCATCTGGATTTGATTCGCCAAATGTATCAGCGGCTTGCAATGTAAAGTTGTGCTTATCTCCCTCTTTGAGGTTGATAATCTCAGCTTCAAATGCCGGACTTAAGCTTTCATCACCGACATTAAATCGTGCAGGCTTGCCACTTGAACGTGTGCTTTCAGCGGTTGAACCATCTTCAAGCACTATATTCATATGACATAAAATTGAATGCATCTCAGACACTTAATTACTCCTTTACGCCATCAGTTTTTTTATCATCTTTACCCGTAATAAATGAGTCTAAAATGATAAGTGCTGCGCCCACACAAATTGCCGAATCGGCGATATTAAATGCAGGAAAATGGCTGGTATTCCAATAGAAATGTAAAAAGTCTACTACATAGCCATGCTGCAGACGATCGATCAGATTACCTAGCGCCCCACCAATAACTAAAGTATAAGCAAGGTTTAAGCGCCACATCTTGCTTGGCTGCTGACGCAGCCAAACTGATAATAATACGCTAAAGCCGACTGCAACAAAGGTAAATAACCAGCGCTGCCAACCGCCTGCATCACTTAAAAAGCTAAATGCAGCACCATAGTTACGCACATAGGTAAAGTTAAAAACCGGCAGTAACTGAATCGATTCACCAAGATTAAAATTCGACAACACCCATTGCTTAGATAGTTGGTCGGCAACAAATACCAACACAACTATCCAATACCAACGCAGGCCACTGTCTTTCCATGTAGTGGGCATGACAGTTCCTTTATGCAAATTGGCGAACTTCGCCTTCGCCTTCGATGTTAGTCACGCAGCGAGTACATAGTGTTGGATGCTCAGCAACGGTGCCAACATCTTCTCTATGGTGCCAGCAGCGCTCACACTTTTCTGCTTCAGACTTTTTCAAGCTCAGCTTAAGTGAAGCAAGCTCTGTTTCAATCGCATCAGCTGGTGCTGCCGCTAATGCAACGACTTCAGTCTTAGACGTTAGCAACACAAAGCGCAGCTCATCACCAAGATTTTCAAGGATTGCTGCTAATGCTTCATCGGCAAATAAAGTCACCTCAGCTTCTAATGAACCACCGATCTGCTTCTCACGACGAGCATTTTCAATAACCTTGTTCACTTCGGCGCGAACGGCTAATAACTGATCCCAGTACTCATCACTCAAATCAGATTCAAGTGTCACTGACTTAAGGCCTTCATACCAGGTTTCAGTAAATACGTATTCACCGCGCTCACCAGGCAGCAGTTTCCAGATCTCATCAGCAGTAAAGCTTAGGATTGGCGCCATCCAGCGCACCATTGCTTCTGAGATAAGGTACAGTGCAGACTGACAACTACGACGCGCGTTGCTATCTTCTTTTGCTGTGTACTGTCTGTCTTTAATAATATCTAAGTAGAAACTACCTAGCTCAACTGAACAGAACTGCATTAGTTTTTGCGTTACTAAGTGGAAGTTATACTGTTCGTATGCTTCTAGTAGCTCTTGTTGCAGTGCAGCTGCACGGCGAACAACCCAGCGATCAAGTGCAACCATGTCTTCAACTGCAACCATATCTGTTGCTGGGTTAAAGCCATTGATGTTAGCCAGTAGGAATCGAGCCGTGTTACGGATACGACGGTATGCATCAGCGCTACGGTTTAAGATCTGGTCAGATACCGTCATTTCGCCACTGTAATCTGTCGCTGCAACCCACAAACGTAGAATGTCTGCGCCTAACTTATTAGTCACATGCTGCGGTGAAATCACGTTACCAACAGACTTAGACATCTTACGGCCTTGACCATCCACGGTGAAACCGTGAGTAAGCACTTGCTTGTACGGCGCTTTGCCATTCATCGCTGTCGAGATCATGAGTGATGACATAAACCAACCACGGTGTTGATCGCTACCCTCTAGGTAAAGGTCAATATCATGGCCATGGAACTCTGGACGTGCAGCAACAACAGTCGAGAATGTTGAACCTGAATCATACCAAACGTCTAATGTGTCAGTCACTTTGCGGTACTGGTCTGCTTCTTCACCTAAGAGTTCTGATGCATCGAGATCCCACCAAGCTTGAATGCCTTGTTGTTCGATACGAGCAGCTACGCGCTCCATCAAAGACACACTATCTGGGTGTAACTCTTCTGTTTCACGGTGTACGAATAGGGTAATTGGTACGCCCCATGTACGTTGACGTGAAATACACCAGTCCGGACGGTTCTCTACCATCTTCTCGATACGGCTCTGGCCCCAATCAGGGATCCATTTAGTTTGCTCTATTTCACTGATTGCCTGCGTACGCAGACCCTTTTGATCCATAGAAATAAACCACTGCGGCGTAGCGCGGAAGATAATTGGCGTTTTATGTCTCCAACAATGCGGGTAGCTATGCTTAATTTGTACATGACTAAGCAGCGCGCCTTTCTCTTCTAGCAATTCAACAACGTTCTTGTTTGCCTTAAATACATGTAAACCAGCGAAGATTTCAGTATCTGGCTTATAAACGCCGTTATCACCCACAGGGTTAGCCACTTCTAGACCGTACTTTTGACCAACAACAAAGTCGTCTTGACCATGACCCGGTGCGGTATGAACGATACCGGTACCTGAATCAACGGTGACGTGATCACCTAAAATAACAGGCACATCAAAATCATAGAATGGGTGATTAAAACGAAGTAGCTCTAAATCACTACCGGCTACAGTACCCAGTACAGTGTGTGATTGTGCGCCAAAGCGCTCAACACATGATTCATACAAATCAGTCGCCAATACTAATGCTTGAGTCTGACCATCTTTCACCATCTCAACTAAGGTATACTCAACATTAGCGCCTACTGCTAACGCGCGGTTAGCCGGCAGAGTCCATGGCGTCGTCGTCCAGATAACCATTGAGATATCGTGAGCGTAATCAGTCAAACCAAACTTAGCCAGTAAAGCGCTCTTATCTACAGCGATGAAAGCAACATCGATCGCAGGAGACATCTTGTCTTCATATTCAACTTCAGCTTCAGCTAAAGCAGAACCACAATCTGTACACCAATGTACTGGCTTAACGCCTTTATGCAGGTGGCCGTTATCGATCACCTTAGACAGTGAGCGCACGATATTAGCTTCAGTGCTGAAATCCATTGTTAGGTATGGGTTTTGCCAATCAGCAAATACACCTAAGCGAATAAAATCATCACGCTGACCGTCAACCTGCTTAGCAGCATATTCACGGCACTTTTGGCGAAACTCAGCCGCTGTGACCTTGTGGCCAGGCTTACCTACTTTTTGCTCAACTTTAAGCTCAATAGGTAGACCATGACAGTCCCACCCAGGAACGTAAGGCGCGTCAAAACCAGACATGGTCTTTGACTTAATAATAATATCTTTAAGAATTTTGTTTACTGAGTGACCAATATGAATATCACCGTTCGCATATGGAGGACCATCATGCAAAATAAACGGTTTAGCATCTTTACGGCTTTCACGGATCTGCTGGTACAGTCCATTCTCGTTCCAAGATTTCAACATCTCTGGCTCACGATTAGCCAAATTACCACGCATCGGAAACTCTGTTTCCGGCAAATTCAAAGTAGATTTATAGTCGCTCATTGATCCTTTACCGTTTTGTTAGCTAAGCTGTTCAGCCTGCATCGCTACCAAGTAGGGCTTTCGCTCTATTGGCATCATCTTTAATTTGTTTTTTCAGCGCATCTAACGATCCAAATGGCTGCTCGTCTCTAATCTTTGCCACTAATTCAACTTCAACGGCTTTACCATAAAGGTCACCATCAAAATCAAACAAATGGACTTCTAACTGACAGACTTGACCATTTACCGTAGGTCTAAAACCAACGTTGGCTACGCCTTCATATATATCGCTATTATCCCAATAGACTTTTACTGCAAACACGCCTCTTACCGGCGTCACTTTACGTTTTAAGGCAATGTTAGCGGTAGGGAAACCTATGGTTCGCCCTATTTTTTCACCGTGAGCAACCTTACCGCTTAATGTAAAAGGATGCCCCAACAAACGCCGAGCCTGCTCTAAGTTACCTTTTGCAAGCTGCTGTCTTATTTCGGTCGAACTCACACGCTTGTCGCCAAGAATAAAGCTCTGAGTGCTCACCACCACAAAACCAAACTTCTCTCCGGCCTTACGCAGCATCTCAAAATTACCTTTACGCTGCTTACCAAAACAAAAGTCGTCGCCTACAACTAAGTACTTAACGCCTAAGGCCTTAACTAACAGTTGCTCGATAAAGTCTTCGGCACTATAGCTTGAAAACTTTTTGTTAAAGTTGACACATAACAGACGATCAATCTTTAACTCATCGAGTAAAACGATTTTATCTCGCAGCAAACTTAAGCGAGCTGGCGCATTTTCGCCTTGAAACAACTCTCGTGGCTGCGGTTCAAACGTCATTACAGCAGCAGGCAGACCTAACTGCTCTGCTTTTTTGACGAGCCGATTAATCACTTCCGCATGACCACGGTGAACACCATCGAAGTTACCTATGCTTAATACGCAACCTCGATGTTTCGGCAAAATATTATGAATACCGCGGATTAATTCCATTATCTTACACGACACATGAGAGTAAATGGGCGGATTATATACCAGCTAGGCTTTATAATCAGCACTCAAACAGCAGCTTTCATCTTCCAAGGGCGAATTCCGAGGCAAACTAAGCAAATAAAGTAAGCGACTGCTGCAAATACAATCAACTTAACCAAAGTATAGCTGCGCTCTATAAAGGATAGATCAAGCCATTGAGCGGTTGTTGGATCGAATTGGAATAACACGAGCAACATCACCCCAGCCGCAAGCACAGACTTGGCTAAAAAGACCAGCGTCGCCTTATTCACTCGGTAAACATTAGCCTTATGTAGCCCACGATACAATAACCCCGCATTAAGCAGCGCCGACATAGAGGTGGCGATAGCTAAACCGACATAACCAAATGGAATCGCAAAAATCAGGTTAAATACCATGTTACTGACCATAGCAATAATGCCATAACGCACAGGCGTCTTGGTATCTTGTCTTGAGTAATAACCAGGTGCAAGAATCTTTATCAACATAAAGCTTAATAAGCCGCTACCGTATGCCATTAAACTGTATGACGCCATTTCTACATCTTCATAGCTAAATGCGCCGCGCATAAATAGCACCATCAGCATTGGCTTGGCGAGCAAAATAAGACCACACATTGCGGGTAACCCAAGTAATATTATCGCTTTTACTCCCCAATCCATGGTTTTGGCAAACTCAGCACTTTCCGCATTAACATGTCTTTTAGATAAAGCAGGCAAAATAACTGTCGCGATCGCAATGCCAAATAATCCTAAAGGAAACTCCAATAGTCTATCGGAGTAATAAAGCCAGCTAATCGAACCAGTCATCAAGAAGCTGGCAATAAAGGTATCAAGCAATAAGTTAATCTGTGACACCGAGACTCCAAAAAGTGCCGGGATCATCAAAGTGCGTATTTTGGTCACGCCAGGGTGACTCCACCCCCAGCTCGGTTTCACCAACGCTTTCTCTTTCATCAGGAAAGGGATTTGAAACAAGAACTGGATTAAGCCACCCAAAAACACACCACATGCCAAGCCAATTTCAGGCTGCTGCATATTTGGTGCAAGGAAAATAGCCGCAGCGATAATGGCAATATTTAAAAATACCGGTGTAAACGCTGACACCGCAAAACGGCCGCGAGTATTTAATATCGAGCCAGCTAACGCAGTAAAGGTGATAAACCATAAATAAGGGAAAGTAATCTTTAGCATTAACGAAGCGAGTTCAAACTTTGCCCCATTAGGTTCGTCATTGAGCCAAGCTAAAAACCAACCGCCGCCAAATAGAGCCGCCAAGATAGGTGAAGCAATCACGCCGACTAATGTCACAATGCTAACAAGTACACCTAAGGTTCCGGCAACCTTTGAAATGAGATCTTTAACCTCTTCACTGCTATTTTTTTCTTGATACTCCGTTAATACAGGCACAAATGCTTGCGCAAAAGCACCTTCGGCAAACAAGCGTCTTAAAAAATTGGGGATCTTGTTGGCGAAAAAAAACACATCCGCACTACTTCCCGCTCCCATGAGGTTCGCGATAACCACGTCTCGAACTAAACCTAAAACACGGGAAATCAACGTCATGGCACTCACAATCAGGCCTGACTTTACTAACTTTTTGCTCAAAACGTCTCCCACCCCTACTACAGAGCTAAATTACTTTTGCTAATATCACGTAAAAATCAGTATTAGCTCTATTGTCTCATAGCAATACCTGCTAGAATTGCGCCACATATTACACGAGTTAGGTTGAAGATAGCCAAGCTGGTTGGATTATTTTGAGTTAATCAGATTGATTCAATCATTGTCATTGACAAAGTGACAAAAATAAGGCATATTCCTCGACCTTAAAAATACCAAACCCAGTTTTAGGAGTTGCACCTTGGCTAATAGCAAGTCTGCAAAGAAGCGCGCGCTTCAGTCTGAAAAGCGTCGCCAACACAACGCTAGCCGTAGCTCAATGTTACGTACTTTCGTTAAAAAAGTAATTGCTGCAATCAATGCAGGTGATCACGCGACAGCTACTGCTGCTTTCGCTAAAGCACAACCAATTGTTGACCGTATGGCGACTAAAGGTCTTATTCACAAGAATAAGGCTGCTCGTTATAAGTCACGCTTAAATGCTAAAATTAAAGCACTTGCTGCTTAATTTTTAGTTTTAAAGCAAATTAAAAACCGGCCTCGGCCGGTTTTTTTATGCCTGTAATTTATGTACACAACTCGCATCATCAAAATTCAAGCAAAAAAATAGAGAGGCAAGCCTCTCTATCAGTCATCCATTACATCGCTTCTGCAAAGCCTATAAAACCAGCCATAGCAAATTTTGCTAACAACTGGTCTTAGTTTGACTAAGCAACTGTCTTTAAGCTTTCACAATAGATGTTATTCAGTAATTTAATGATCTCTGCAACTTCTTCACTCTTTAACGAATAATAAACCGTTTGAGCTTCTTTGCGTGTTTCAACCAAATTATCTTTACGTAACCAAGCTAAATGTTGAGACAAAGCCGATTGGCTTAATCCCAACTTTTTGTTCATTTCACCAACGCACATCTCGCCTTCATTAAGAAGATAACACAAGATAAACAGACGACGTTCGTTAGCCAATGCTTTCAACAATACAACGGCATGGTCTGCTCGTTGCTGCATTAATTCTATATTCATTACGAGCTATTTCTCCTAAAACAAACCGACGCCCTAATATAGCGTTGCCTTACAGATATAGTCGGGACATAAAGCACACTTTTTGCTAGATTGTTTTAAAAAATGGGACATACATAATAAAAACAAAGGAAACTCATGAAAAGCATCTACACCAACTTACTCTCTGGGTTAGTTTTTCTTGCCTTGATTGGCTGTCAACACATCACAACTGACAATAAAGACAATGCAGTAACAGCAGCGTTACAACAAAAAGCGCTTAGCTCTAATCTTGCTTACGAGCTGGTTGAATCTTTAACGGTTGAAGTCGGCCCTCGGTTAGCAGGTAGTGAGCAAGATCTTATTGCAGTGCAATGGGCCGAAACAAAATTAGCCTCACTCGGATTCGACAATGTATATAAAGAAGCGGTGCAAGTCCCTGTATGGTCTCGCGGCAGCGCAAAAGCTGCTATCACAGCGCCATTTCCTCAACCTCTAGTCATAACAGCCTTAGGTGGCAGCATAGCAACGCCTAAAGCTGGCATAGAAGCGAATATTATCCGCTTTGATAGTTTACATGCTCTAAAGCAAGCCAATATGGCCGATGTACAAGGCAAGATAGTCTTTATTGATCACGTCACAGAGCGTCATAAAACGGGTAAGGGTTACGGTAAAAGTGTTGGCGGACGCTCAAGAGGAGCTGTTGCTGCGGCAGAAAAAGGCGCCGTCGCGATTATCATCCGCTCAATCGGCACCGATCATGACCGCATGGCTCATACAGGCATGATGCGCTATAAAGACGGGGTGGATAAAATACCTGCTGCAGCGATGTCAAACCCAGATGCTGATCTAATCAACGCTATGCTAAAACGAGATAAAACGGTCAGTGTGAAACTGCAGCTTTCCTCTGAGAATCACGGCGTTGCGACTTCATACAATGTAATAGCAGAAGTAACGGGTTCAACCAAGCCTGATGAAATCGTGCTCATTGGCGCGCATTTAGATTCTTGGGATGAAGGCACTGGCGCTATCGATGACGGCGCTGGTGTTGCAATTGTAACCGCTGCAGGAAAACTGATCCAAGACCTTAGCGTAAAACCCGCTCGCACAATTCGGGTTGTACTGTACGCCGCTGAAGAACTAGGGCTTGTCGGTGGAAAAGCTTATGCTCAAGCCCATGAAGCTGAACTTGACAGGCATTATATTGCCGCGGAATCTGACTTTGGTGCGGGTCGTATCTATCAAATTGACTTTAGAGCCAGTGAGCAAGGATATGAAGAACTTATTAAGCTAAGTCAGCCAATGACGGCTAATGGGGTCGTTATGGGCAGTAACACCGCTTCAGGTGGCCCAGATGTATCCATGCTGCCATCTAAAGGTGTACCTGTAGCATCCCTTAGGCAGGATGGTAGCGACTACTTCGATTATCACCACACGCCTAACGATACGTTAGACAAAATTGATCCCGCGGCGCTGCAACAAAATGTGGCTGCTTATGCTCAGTTTGCTTATTTAATGGCACAGTCGACAATAGAGCTACGTCCGATAGTGGCAAAATAATAGAACTCTCAGTTTCAAGATCGACGTCTAAACAAAAAAGCAGCCGATGGCCGCTTTTTTGCAAATTACGCTTCAAATAGCAGGTTCGTTATTGCTCTTCGCGTAAAAATACTGGCTCGTTAACGCTCGAGTCTTTCTCACTGTAGTAATAACCCGCTGTATCAAATTGAGTGAGTGCTTCTAACGAGTCGATATTATTATCCAGAATATATCGGACCATCATGCCTCTGGCCTTTTTGGCAAAGAAACTGATGACCTTGTACTGGCCATTCTTGCAATCTTTAAAGACAGGCGTTATCAGGTTCGCAGTAAGTTTCTTAGGTTTAACCGCTTTAAAATACTCGTTCGACGCTAAGTTAATAATAAACTCTTCGCCTTGTGCCTGTGTAGTCTGGTTGATTTCATCGGTAATGATATCGCCCCAGAACTGATAAAGATTGGCTCCTCTATCATTGGCAAGTCGAGTCCCCATCTCTAATCGGTATGCTTGCATCAAATCTAAAGGCTTAAGCAACCCATATAAGCCCGATAAGATCCTCAGCTGCTTTTGCGCTTTTTGTAAGCTGGCCTCAGGCAGAGTATCGGCATCAAGACCGGTATACACATCACCACGAAAAGCAAATACGGCTTGCTTAGCATTGTTCGGGGTGAAATCTTTTTGCCAACTGTCGAACCTTGCTACGTTTAACCCAGCTATTTTATCGCTTACCTTCATCAAAGTCGCGATATCTGTAGGAGTAAGCGTACGGCACACCTCGATAAGCTGCTCACTTTGATCGAGTAACGTCGGCATTGAATAGCTTTCGCTGCCTGGTGGATTGTCAAAGTCCAACGTTTTTGCAGGAGAAATTAAAATCAGCATCGCTAATTCCTATAAAGAGATATTCTTAAACTGACACAATCATACTGATCAAAAACAAAAAAACCACGCTTTAACGGCGTGGTTTTTTAGATTGTGCTGATAAAGCTTATAGATTAAGCACGATTTGCATCGGCAACTTCTTGTGACTTAATCTCTTCAGCTACCGTTTTACTGGTCCAAATGTCCCCTTCCAAGTTAGATAACTCAGGGAATTTGCTTGCATCAAATGTTGGCGTTTTGCCGCTCTTTAATTGTTGGCGGTAATCGTTAATAACGCGGATAGCCACGCCAGACAATAGCAACAATGCAATGATGTTAACCGTGGCCATTAAGCCCATAGACACATCGGCCAGGTTCCAAACTAGGCCAATTTTTGCTACGGCACCGAACATCACCATACCTAAAACACAAACTCTAAATACCGGTAACGCCTTCTTGCTGTTACCCGATAAGTACATCACGTTGGTTTCAGCGTAAGAGTAGTTGGCAATAATAGAGGTAAAACAGAATAACAAAATCGCTAATGCTACAAATCCGCCGCCCCATGGGCCAACATGCATTGTAAGCGCATCGATTGTAAGCTTGATGCCATCACTATTTGCCCCAACGTCGCCCGCAAGTAAAATAATCGCAGCCGTCGCAGTACAGATAACAATCGTATCAACAAACACGCCCATCATCTGCACAAAGCCCTGTGATGCTGGATGGTTTGGATTAGGTGAAGCACTTGCCGCAACATTTGCAGCACTACCCATACCCGCTTCGTTAGAAAACAGGCCACGCGCAATACCCGCTTGCATCGCTTGCGCTATGGTGTATGCCACACCACCAGCTACCACTTCTTGCAAACCAAATGCACTCTTGATCACCAACATGAATACGTCAGGTAGTTTTTCGATGTTCATTGCTACAACGACAAAAGCGATCAATATATACGCAACCGCCATCACCGGAACGATGATCTCCGACACTTTAGCGACTTTACGTAAACCGCCCATAATGACGAACGCGCTAACAATCACAATGCCGATACCGACATAAGTAGGATCTAGGCCGAAGACCTGTGTCATCGCACCAGTAATCGTATTGGCTTGAACAGCGTTAAATACTAGGCCAAATGCGATAATTAGGAAGATAGAGAATAAGATCCCCATCCAACGCTGACCAAGGCCCTTTTCCATGTAATAAGCTGGCCCGCCACGATACTGACCATCTTCGTCGCGTACCTTGTAAACCTGTGCCAAGGTCGATTCGACCATTGCCGTAGCCATGCCTAAGACAGCGATAAGCCACATCCAGAAAACGGCACCCGGGCCCGCCGCACCGATGGCGACTGCAACTCCCGCCATGTTACCCGCGCCAACGCGAGCCGCCATGCTAGTACAAAATACCTGAAAAGATGAAAGGCCACCTTTACTCTCACCCTGTCGACTCTTAAGCATAATTTCACCAGAATGCTTAAAGTGAGTGATCTGAATAAATGTCAGTCGAATCGTAAAATACAGTCCGGCGCCAACCAGACCGTATACTAATAACTTTCCCCAAAGCAGCGCATTGAGAAAATTAATCGTTGTTTCTATCATATAATTCAATCCCCATGACAAGCATAATCTAGCGAGTCGAACACTAGATTAGGTTTGTCCTGTGTTTATCCTTCTTAAAGTATTTAAATAACAGCAGATTTTATTTTAAAATTGTCTTAAACGTGAAAAAATTACATCACGCCTGCTGTATTCCGCGCAGCAAAATAGCATAGCATTGCTTCAACCCCGAGCGATATAGATCACAGTTTCTCATTTAGCCGACATCTACATCACACTCACCCCAAAACACCACCACAAAACTTAACCAAATTAACACAACAGTCACACGCAAGTTAGCTACATTTAATTGTACAAAATTCTTTCAATAAATCAGAGATAGCACACGTTTTTGTAATAAAATTACAAATATAGTGAGTTATATGAAATTTGTTTAACTTTATGATTACGTAAATGGGGTTATTTATGGCACATCAGCAAGAAATTGTCGCACTTAAGAAATTTGTTAGAGCAACTAACTTTTTAGCGACATCACAAATTTACTTAAAGAAAAACGTGCTGCATAAACGCGCACTTGAACACACGGATATCAAGCCAAGGCTACTTGGTCACTGGGGAACATGCCCTGGTATCAATTTTGTCTACGCTAACGTTAACAGACTTATCACCAAGCACAATCGCTCATTCGTTTACTTAGTAGGTCCTGGCCACGGTTTTCCTGCTGTTCAAGCAAACTTATTTATGGAAGGCTCATTAAGCCACTTCTACCCCGATACCATTCCATATAATGAAGACGGGATCACCGATATTTGTCAGAAATTCTCTGCTGCTTATGGTTACCCTTCCCATGCAAACCCAGAAGCGCCTGGTCAAATTCTTGAAGGTGGTGAATTAGGTTATTCACTTTCAGTTGCCTGGGGCGCCGTTTTAGATAATCCAGACCTGATTGCAGCCTGCCTTATCGGTGACGGCGAGTCTGAAACGGGTCCACTAGCAGCCTCTTGGTATGCGAACCGCTTAGTTTCTCCAAAAAATAACGGTGCGGTACTGCCGATTGTTCATATCAACGGTTATAAGATTTCAGGTCCAACTCGTATGGGCCGTATGAGCCATGAAGAACTTGACCTTGAATTTAGAGGTCTAGGCTACCATCCAATTATTGTTGATGACCAATTAGAAGAAGACGTTTACCTGCAGATGACTGCCGCCATGGATAAGTCATACGAAATGATTAACGACATCCAAACCCGCGCACGCGCAGGTGAAGATATCGTTAAGCCACGCTGGCCAGTGATCTTAATGCGTACAGCCAAGGGTTGGACGGGAACTGCAGAGTATAATGGTAAGAAACTAGAAGGTAACTGCGAGTCACACCAAGTTATCGTCAACAAGTGTGCTAGCGACAAAGGTCAGCTAGATGCACTCAATACTTGGCTTGCAAGCTACAAATTTGATGAGCTTTATAGCATTAATGACAAAGGTGAGCTGATCTTCGACGCAGATATTCAGTCCCTTCTACCACCTAAAGAACTGACTTGTGGTCGCCAACATTTAAGTTATGGTGGCGAAGTGGTTCGGGCACTCGCAAAACCCGATCTTAACAAGCTTGCCTATGGCCCTGAAACACCTCGAGGACATCGTGGCTTATCTATGTATAAAATGGGTGAGTGGATGCGTGATGCATTTAAGCTTAACCGCGATCAGCGTAACTTACGTATTTTCTGCCCAGATGAAACCTATTCAAATCAGTTACAAGCAGTATTTGAAGAAACTAGCCGTGCATGGCAGTGGCCAATTGAAAGCTGGGATGAAGATATGTCTCGTGACGGTCGAGTCATCGAGCTGCTTTCAGAAAATCTATTATTCGGTATGCTACACGGCTACACGGTTACAGGCCGTCATGCCATGTTCCCAACTTATGAGGCATTCTCACAAGTTGTCTCTTCAATGGCCGACCAATACTGTAAATATGTTTACGCAAGCCAAGGCGTACATTTCCGTAAGCCCGTTCCAGCTTGTAACGTAGTACTGTCTTCGTTACTTGAACGCCAAGATCACAACGGTTACTCACATCAAAACCCCTCTTTCTTAGGTGCGATGCTTGAAAAACATCCGAAGATCATTTCAGCATATCTACCCGCTGATGGTAACAGCACCTTAGTTTATACAGAACGTGCTTATGCCGATCGTGACAAGCTCAACATCTTAGTGGCGGGCAAGAAAGATCTACCACAATGGCTAACACTTGATGAAGCTCGTCAACAAGCCAAAGATGGCGTAATGGTTTGGGATTTTGCATCGGATGAAAATCCAGATGTTGTTCTTGTTGGCTGTGGTGACTACGTGACTCAAGAAGCCATGGCAGCACTTGTGCTTATTCGTGAGCTTCTCCCAAGAGTTCGTATCCGCTTTGTAAGTGTGACAGAGCTAACAAGCAGTGGCCTAGGAAGTTTAGAGTTCCAAGGCAAGCCTTGGTTGATGGATGAAGTATTTACCGCTGACAAAGGCGTTGTGTTCAACTACCACGGTTATCCAAACACGATTAAGAAACTTGTATTTGACTATAAAGGTAGCGCTCGCTTTAGAATCAAAGGTTACGAGGAAGAAGGTTCAACAACCACTCCATTTGATATGGGTGTTCGTAACGGTACCTCTCGTTACCATTTGGTTATTGATATGGCTTACAAGCTATTCCAACAAAGCGTTATAGATGAGACACAACATGTTGCGATTACGACTGACATGCTGCAGCGCCTAGTCGACCATAGAAATTACATCAAGGCCAACGGTGTTGACCCTGAGAGCATTGAAAACTGGGTTTGGACACGTTAATCAATTTAGTTTCAAACACTAAATAGACCCAAATTAAAGGGCGTCTTTTATGAAGGCGCCCTTTTTTTAACCTTAGTTAACTATTATTTTTCACAATTAAAGTGGAAAATATTACATTTGCAACAGATAATAGTGTCAGCTAGCTAAAACATAAAGGAACTCCGTGATAAGCGCTAGCGCTGCTTACAATGATTTTAAGCAGACGGAGGAGTTTTATAAATAAAACATAAGGATTTTGAATGATGAACAATACACTAAAAGCAGTTCTGCTTACTTCGATGTTACCTTTTGCTGCTAGCGCAGCTGACGGCATGAGCCCCTGGTACGTAGGTGGCGGTGTCGGCATCAACAATTACGAACCTAATTGCGATCAAAAAACCATGAAGTCTTGTGGTAAAGATGACCCCTATGCATGGGACGTATTCGCAGGTTACCTATTTAACGACTACTTCGGTGCAGAGCTTGGTTATCGTGACTTAGGCCGTGCTGAATGGGTCGACTACTCAAATAAACTCAATGACGTTGGCGCTAAAGGTATGAACCTTGGCCTAGTGGCATTTTGGCCATTTGCGGGTGATTGGAGCTTATCTGCTGAAGCAGGTGCTTTCAACTACCTTATTTCAAACAACAAAAACTACGGTAGTGAATACTACAGTGACAGCGGTGTTGCTCCATACGTTGGCGCAGGTATTGGTTATAACATTACAGACAATCTTAAGGTCCAAGCTAAGTATCGTCGTTATGAAAATCTAGACGAAGATAAATGGAAAACCCTAGAGATGGAAAGCAACTACTGGGGTCTTGAGCTAAGCTATCGCTTTGGTAGTAAAGCTAAGCCTGTTGTTCCAGTACTAGACTCAGACAATGATGGTGTCAACGACGATATGGATCAGTGTCCAAATACGCCATTTGACTATAAGGTTGATGAGAACGGTTGTCCTATCTACCTAGAAGTAGAGACGCAGCTTGATATTGGAGCTAAGTTTGCGAATAACTCCGATAAAGTAGAGAAGTCTTCATATGGTGCTATGACTGAGTTAGCTACGTATATGAAACAGCACCCTAACTCTACGGTGACGATTTCAGGTTACGCCTCTAATACTGGTAAAGCGGACTACAATATGGATCTTTCTGAACGCCGTGCAATCGGGGTTGCAGAGGTTCTTATTAACGAATACGGTATTGAACCGGGCAGAGTTTCAACTAAAGGTTACGGTATAACAAGGCCGTTAATGGAAGGCAATTCTGCAGAAGCTAACGCTGCAAACCGTCGTATCGAAGCACATGTTACAGATATAGCTGTCACTCCAGTGCTTAAATAAAGTCAACACTCGATAGTAAAGGCTCACGGTTATCACAACCGTGAGCCTTTTTAATTTTATGCCTTCATAAAAACGCTATACTTCTTGATTAAACTTTTACCCAACAACAATTTTTAGCAGAATTTTGTACTTAGATTACCAAAAAACACGCTTCAAATGATTTTTTGCAACTTTTGTGTAATTTTTTTTCATATATAGTTGGAATGTTCATTAAAATGGCTTTTAATAGCTGCTAAATTAATTGTCCAATCGATGCAGTTCCTAGAGTAAGGATGTGATACACATGGCCAACACATTAGAACAACTTAAACCTTTCACTACCATTGTTGCCGATACTGGCGATATTGAAGCCATAAAACGCTACCAGCCAGAAGATGCAACGACCAACCCCTCTCTTATTTTAAAAGCATCTGAAATCCCTGAGTACAGTGCATTAATCGAAAACGCTATCGAATGGGCAAAAAGCCAAAGTGACGATTTAGCGCAGCAGATTGAAGATGCTGGAGATAAGCTTGCGGTTAATATCGGTCTTGAGATCTTAAAAATTGTTCCAGGTCGTATTTCTACTGAAGTTGATGCCCGCCTATCATTTGATAAAGAAGCATCAATCACTAAAGCACATAAGCTTATTAACCTTTACCAAGCTGCCGGTATCGACAAGTCTCGTATCCTTATTAAGTTGGCATCAACATGGGAAGGTATTTGCGCCGCGAAACAACTTGAGCAAGAAGGCATTAACTGTAACCTAACGCTGCTGTTTAGCTTTGCTCAAGCACGTGCATGTGCAGAAGCTGGTGCTTACCTGATTTCTCCGTTCGTAGGCCGTATTCTAGATTGGTATAAAAAAGACACAGGTCTTGAATACAGCGCAACTGACGATCCTGGTGTAGTGTCAGTTACAAGTATTTATAACTACTATAAGCGTCATGGTTTTAACACCGTCGTGATGGGCGCAAGCTTCAGAAACACGGGGGAAATCATTGAACTCGCAGGTTGTGACAGATTAACCATTGGTCCTGCACTACTGGAAGAATTACAAAACAGTACGACACCAATTGTACAAAAGTTACTTCCTGCGACTGACGTTGTTGCACCAGAAGCTGAAATGACTGAAGCACAGTTCCGTTGGGAATTTAACGAAGATGCAATGGCAGTTGAAAAACTTGCTGAAGGTATTCGCAACTTCGCTATCGACCAAGGTAAACTTGAAGTCATGCTTAAAGATAAACTTTCGTCTTAACCCTATAGGACCAAAAGATGACTGAACTCACTCAACAAGCCGCATGGCAAGCGTTAGAAAAGCACAGTAAAACGCTTTCCCATATGCGCGAGCTATTTAGCACTGAACCTCAGCGTTTTAATGACATGTCGACTCAGGCCTGTGGATTGTTTCTAGATTACTCTAAGAACCGCGCCTCAAAAGAGACGATGTCTCTTTTGTTTAAGCTGGCCAAAGACACGCAGCTTGAATCAAAAATTAAGGCGATGTTTGCAGGCGAAATCATCAACAATACAGAGCAAAGAGCAGTGCTTCATACCGCTCTACGCGCTCCTGCTGACAAAGTCATTAATGTCGATGGCTGTAATATTGTCGCCGAAGTACAGCAAACATTGGCAAAAATGGGTGAGTTCGTTGACTCTGTAACGTCGGGGAATTGGAAAGGTTACACTGGAAAAACGATTACTGACGTTGTCAGTATCGGTATTGGCGGTTCTTTCTTGGGGCCTAAAATCGTGTCCCAAGCACTACGTCCTTACTGGACGAATAAGCTCAATTGCCACTTTGTTGCAAACGTTGATGGCACGTCTATCACCGAAAAGCTAAAAGGCTTAAATCCGCAAACCACATTGTTTGTGATGTCTTCAAAGTCTTTTGGTACCCAGGAAACATTAACCAATACACTTACAGCCAAAGCGTGGTTTTTAGAGCAAGGAGCATCACAATCTGATGTCGCTAAGCACTTTGTCGCTGTTAGCTCAAATGTCGCTAAAGCAACCGAGTTTGGCATCGATGTCAATAATATCTTCCCTATGTGGGACTGGGTTGGAGGCCGTTATTCACTTTGGTCTGCAATTGGATTACCTATCGCACTCCTCATCGGCATAGACAACTTTCGCGAGTTATTAGCCGGTGCTCACGAGATGGATGAACATTTTGCCAACACGCCATTAGAAAATAACATGCCCGTCATTATGGGCTTGTTCTCGCTATGGTACGGTAACTTTTTCAATGCTCAGTCTCATGTAGTGTTAACGTATGATCATTACCTACGAGGCCTGCCAGCCTACTTCCAGCAGCTAGATATGGAAAGTAATGGTAAGTCCGTCACCCTAAATGGTACCGATGTTGATTACAGCACTGGACCTGTAATTTGGGGCGGCGAAGGGACAAATGGTCAGCACGCATACCACCAGCTATTACATCAAGGAACCGCGCTAATTCCTGCCGACTTCATTATGCCACTCAACAGCCATAACCCTGTGGGTGAACATCATGTACAACTTGCTTCAAATTGCTTTGGTCAAACCCAGGCATTGATGCAAGGTCGAACATATGAAGAAGCATTGACAGAGTTAAACACTAGCGGCCTTAGTGATGAGCAAAAGCAACTTATCGCTAAACATAAGGTGATGCCAGGCAATAAGCCAAGCAATACCATCTTAATGGATAAGCTTACTCCTGCAACTTTAGGTGCGTTAATTGCGCTATATGAGCACAGAACATTTGTTCAAGGTACTATTTGGCAAATTAACTCATTTGATCAGTGGGGCGTAGAGCTTGGTAAGCAGCTAGGAAATGATGTTCTCGAACGCCTCTGCGCAAATAAAGATGCCGATGAACTCGATACGTCGAGTAATGGCTTAATTAACTTGTTTAGGCAAGGAAATATCTAGAGTCATACGCGCATTAAAAAAGCCAGTTTCGACTGGCTTTTTTGTTTTTTCCAGCTGAGCATTCCATATTGGTTACAGATAAGCCCATATTAATCTTCTCTCAACGAATACTAAAACATTAAAAGTTCATCCTGATTTAACATTTTTGAAACATTTAAGTTGCAACATGAACAAAAATCATGCTATTAATTTGAAGACAAAATAAACAACAGGAGGTTGCCATGAATCGACTCGATTATGGTAGTGCGCTAGAACTGGATAGTGTAGTTGAAAAGCCAAGTCGCTCAAGAAGCTCCAATAAAAAGCGGAAGTGGCGTGAAATTGAAGCTCTAAAGGAAAAGCACCGTTTACTTAAAGAACTTCAAGAAATGGATAATAATTTCAGTGGCGAGCTAGACACCCTCCTGATGTAACACCAAATAAAAGAGCGCTTAACGCGCTCTTTTATTTTGAGATATAGTTTCTGATTTAACCGCTGATTTAGTTCTTAATTCAGTTTCTGAGTTGAACCTAGCTATTCCGCCGCGATTAAGTACTCTCTAAGTTCTTCAAACAGCGCCTTATCGTTATCACTAAACAAAGGGTCATCAATCAAACGAGCATCACACATAGCCGCAACCACGTGCCAGTCTTCATTGGTAATAACCTCCCTCCACTTTGGAAACACTGTCGATTCCTCAAACTCCATATGCGCTTGCTGTAAACGCACATAATTTTCTAAATCAGTAACTAACTGCTGTTTTGATACCACAATATCATTTAAAATCAGGTTTAATGTCGCCATCAAAGACGCCGATGCTTCAGCTAACTTCTGATGTTCTGAAGTGAGCTTTTCATTGATATGTGCCCGGCCTAGCTTATTCCAGTAAAACTCTGAAATGACCTCTTCCAATGGATGATGGCTATGCTCAGCATAGCTTTGCATATACTCCACGATATCTCGCACTAGGTTGTAGTTTATCGCTTCGCCAGCCGCCAGCTTAGTGTATTTGTCCTTTAGAACCTTAAGTAAAATAGCAATATGTTTATGATCGCGCATGAGCCTCGCTAGCATAGTCATCTCCATCCTAATTCCACCCACTACCACTAATATTAGTAAATCGTATAAAGAACACCCAATATAACAAGTGGACTGCCATCGAGTTTATGATGAAGATCAACTAATTTTAGATTAATTAACATAACGTTATAGCTCGATAATTAACTGAAAATAAATATTACCTCTATAAACCCAACCGGTTTTTCTATGCCGTGGCATAATATTGGAAAATAGAACATCGATAGTAGGACAAGTTTAGATGCAAGCTTCTCACCTTATTGGCGCCCATGTTAGCGCGGCCGGCGGTATCGCAAATGCTCCACTTAATGCCGCTGCGATTGGCGCAAACGCTTTTGCTCTGTTTACCAAAAACCAGCGTCGCTGGCAGGCTAATGATCTAGAAGAAAAACAAATATTACTTTTCAAACAGCATTGTCTTGATGCCAATATCAGCCTTGAATCTATTTTACCTCACGATAGTTACTTAATTAATTTAGGTCACCCTGAAAATGAGCTGCTAGAAAAATCTCGTCAGGCTTTTTACGACGAAATGCACCGCTGCGAACAGATAGGCCTTAGCTTATTAAACTTTCATCCAGGTAGTCACCTAAGACAGATCTCAATCGATGAATGCTTAGCAAAAATTAGTCAATCAATTAACTTAGCCTTAGAGCGCTCATCAGGTGTCACTGCTGTCATCGAAAATACTGCAGGGCAAGGCTCAAACCTAGGCCACTCTTTCGAACAATTAGCGCAGATCATCGATGGTGTGGAAGATAAGTCTCGAGTGGGGGTCTGTATTGATACTTGTCATCTGTTTGCCGCAGGTTACGATATTCGCACCCATGCAGCTTGCAAACAAACCTTTGAGCTTTTCGATAAGGTAGTGGGGAATCGATACCTGAAAGCCATGCATTTAAACGACAGTAAAACGGCACTCAACAGTAGAGTAGACCGTCATGAATCCTTGGGACAGGGGGAGATCGGTCAAGAAGCTTTTGCCAGCTTAATGAAGCTCGATGTGGTTAAAGGGATCCCACTTATTTTAGAAACAATACGCCCAGAGATCTGGCAGGAAGAGATAAACTGGTTACGTTTTCTCGCTAAGCAGTGAACTTCATCCCTCCTTTGCTAGATTAAACATTTGTAAATCACAGCAACGACTTTGGTTGGCTCGCCCAAGTCTGATTGCAACCATACGATATGAGTGCCTTTAAGCTCTTCGCCTTGCTTAATTGCGCTCAATCTTGCATCAGCGAGTGCATTATCGCCTCGCCCAACTCCTGTCACCATAGCGAAGCTGTCACAATGGGTTACTTCAAAGTCATAAGCTTCATTAATCCTGTGGTAAAGTTCAAACTCTTCTGTTGCACAACCACTTAACAGACTCACTAATAAAACACCTATGACAGCACGAAACACAATAACAACCCTCTTTAAAAACTGCCGCGCACAATATAAAAATTCACAGCTAAAATTTGTGACCAAAATCACACAGCGTTAGTTCTAAGTACCACAGCCTGCATCAACTGCTAAATAAACTAACTAACTATAAAGAGTATGAAAACTAAGATTGCACAGCTTTACACAGGTCGCACTAACAACACATTTAAGCAACAAAAAAAAGGAAGCGTTAACAGCTTCCTTGTTTAAGTAACGACTTGTAATTTTGTAAAATACTAAACCGATAACAGCTTAAATAGGTGAGCCTTTAACAGTTCAAAATCTGCCGGTAATTCTGCCGATAAAATGGCTTTGGGAACGACTCTAGCTAAAGGCTCTGGTAACGCTAATTCAATATTAAGGATCTCCTCGACCACCTCATTAAACTTAGCCGGATGAGCTGTAGCGAGAAATATTCCCTTCTCATCTGCTGTCATCGTCTGTTTAAGCGCTAATGCTGCAATAGCCGCATGGGGCTCTGAAAGGTATCCCGAACGATTAAGCGCTTGCAAAGAGTCTGCTGTTTGCGCTTCTGATACCCCTAACCCTACAATATCTTCCAAAGACCAATCCATCGCCTTCACTATCGCTTCAACACGTGGCCAATTACTTGGCTCTGCTACATCCATCGCATTAGATATTGTCGCAACCGTTGTTTCAGGCAACCAAGTACCACTTTCTAAATAGCGTGGCACGGTATCATTACTGTTTGTAGCAGCAATAAATCGTTTGATAGGTAACCCCATGGCTTTAGCAAATAAGCCCGCCGTTAGGTTACCGAAGTTACCACTTGGAACGGCAATAACAGGATCGCTGTCATTGTGCAGCTTAAATTGAGCAACCGCTTCAAAGTAATAGCAAATTTGCGCCAGCAAGCGGCTGATATTGATAGAGTTAGCTGAGTTAAGATGTAAACCGTCTCTAATATCAAGATCTTCAAACGATTGCTTCACCAAGGTTTGGCACGCATCAAAGTCAGACTCTACCGCCACGGTATGGATGTTCCCCCCTAAGGTGGTAAACATCTTTTCCTGTAGCACACTGATTTTTCCTTTTGGATATAGCACAACCACATTAATGTTATCTAAGCCATAAAATGCATCCGCTACCGCAGCGCCAGTATCGCCAGACGTCGCTGTTAGAATATTAATTTTTTCTGATTTGGCTAACTCATTTAAACACTGAGCCATAAAACGAGCGCCAAAGTCTTTAAAGGCAAGCGTAGGGCCGTGAAACAGCTCAAGACTATAGAGATTACTATCGGCTTTCACTAATGGCAGCTCAAAATTAAAGGCGCGCTCTACTAATCTATCAACTGTATCTTGGCCAAGTTCTGATGCTAACCAAGCACCAATGACTTTCTTACTTCTTTCAACAAAGGGGAGCGCCAATAGACTATCGACATCTTGCAACTGCGGGATCTGTTTTGGGAAAAACAAGCCTCTGTCTTTTCCAAGACCTAACTTTACCGCTTCAGTAAAACTTACCACCTGTGAAGGGTGCTTTAGGTTATACAATTCCATGGTGACTTCCTTTAAATTCAATTTATTACGATCTTTGTCCTGCATGCTTAATCAACTTTACGTGCGCCAGTGCTATCAATTTTGCAGATATGAGAAAACCCTTTACCAGCTTCAATATAATAGGTATCTAACCACTGCTGCGCTTGTTGAGCGACGCTCAGATCATCAGTAACACTGAAAAGTGTTGGCCCACTGCCAGAGATCCCCGTCGTTAGCATGCCTAACTCGGCTAAAGCCGCTTTAGCATTTTGATAGTGAGGGATCTCCCCAGCGCGATAAGGCTCAGCTAACACATCCTTTAATACCGCAATCGCCAGATCTGCATCTTGCTTATAGGATGCGTGTACAAAGGCACTTAAATAACGCCCAAAATCAATAGTGGTCTGTTTATCGAATGTAGTTGGCATCAATTGGCGCATTCTTGAGGTCGATAACGAGATGCCTGGATACGCCACCACCCAATACCATTGCTTAAACTCTGGGATCGCTTCACAAACACTCTTGGGCGAATCAAGCATTAGCTGCATCCCCCCTAAGTAACAAGGTGCAACGTTATCATAATGAATTGAACCACTAATTTTGCCTTCAAACTCGCCCATTAATCGCAGTAGTTCTTGCGGATTAAATGGCTGCTGAAAATATTCATTCAGCGCCATCAATGCTGCCACAACTGAGCTAGCACTCGAGCCAAGTCCACTGCCTACAGGTAAATTTTTCTCTAAGGTTAATTTAAGTCCCGCACTTTTATCTAAATGGCTTAAGAAAAATTCAGCACATTGATAAACAATATTTAGTTGCGGAGCCTGCGGAAGCTTATCAGCCCAATGACCCGCTAAAACCAACGACAATCCATTCTCAGCAGCCTCTACAGTGACTTTATCACCAAGCAGGCTACCATCGACGGGCGCTAACGCCGCGCCTAGTAAATCAAAACCTACTCCGACGTTGCCCATCGATGCTGGAGCATAAATAGTGACACTCATACGCCCACCTCTCGAGTCCAATTTAGTGTACGTAAAATATCGGCAAATGCACCAGCCGCGGTAACATCGGTACCCGCGCCATACCCCCTAAGAACAAATGGGATCGGCTGATAATAACGGCTGTAAAAGGCCAACGCATTTTCACCTCCTTTCACACTATATAAAGGGTCGGCGGCATCAACTTCAACAATCTTAACCTTGCAGCCCTCCTCATCGATTTGGCCAACATAACGCAGCACTTTACCCTGTGATTTTGCCGCTTCTACCCGCTGGGCAATGGCAGCATCAAGAGACGGTAAATTGTTCATAAATGCATTCACGTCACCAGAGGCATCAAATGAGTCGGGCAGTACTGATTCTACGTGGATATCGCTCAGCTCTAAATTCATTCCCACTTCACGAGCCAAAATTAATACCTTACGCGCCACGTCCATGCCACTTAAATCATCTCTAGGGTCTGGCTCTGTAAAGCACTTATCTCTTGCAATAGATGTCGCCTGAGACAGTGTCATGCCCTCATCTAACATACCGAAGATGTAGGACAAGCTACCGGATAAAATACCATTAAAGCGTTGCAGCTCATCACCGGCGAATAGCAGTTTTTTTAGGTTATCGATAACCGGTAGCCCAGCGCCGACTGTGGTTTCATAAAGAAATTGACGACGCTGTTTAAGCGCTGTTTTCCTTAAATCTTGGTAGTAAGCCATATCACGAGTGTTGGCCTTCTTATTAGGCGTAACAACGTGAAGTCCTGCATTCATAACATCAATATATTTATCGGATACCAATTCACTTGAAGTACAGTCCACCAGCACAGGGTTGAGTAGTTGTTGCTCTTTCGCCCACACTAACATCGCATCAAGATCCGCTTGCTGCTCAGAATCTGCTAACAACCCCTGCCAGTTATTAAGATCGATACCTTCGGCATCTAACAACATCTTTTGTGAGTTCACGACACCACAAACCCGAATGGCAATATGCTGCTGCTTTAATATCTTGCGCTGTTTATTAATCTGCTTAAGCAGCCCAGCCCCGACGTTGCCACAGCCCACAAGAAATACATCAAGGTAATGTTGCACATCGAAAAATGACTGATGACATGCCGCTATTGCATGCTTAGTCTTGCGCTGCTCAACAACAGCTGAAATCGAGCGCTCTGATGATCCCTGAGCAATCGCAACAATATTAACGGTCGCTTGTGCAAGCGCCTGGAAAAACTTGGCAGCAACACCTTTGTGAGTGCGCATACCATCGCCAATCAGTGAGACTATCGCTAAATCGTGACGCATCTCAATCTGCTCTAAAATGTCGTTTTTAAGTTCAAGTTCAAATTCTTGCTCTAGGGCAAACTTGGCTTTAATCGCATCTTCAGTAGAAACACAAAAACTGATGCTGTATTCAGAGGAGCTTTGAGTGATCAAGGACACAGATACGCCGGAGCGCGAAATCGCCCCCAGTGTACGACTCGCCATGCCGACCATCCCCTTCATACCAGGTCCCGACACATCAAACATGGTTTGATCATCTAAATTTGAAATGGCTTTAACATGTAACCCTGTTTCGTCTGGCTTATCAGACACTAGAGTGCCGACTGCATCTGGGTTAAAAGTATTACGGATATAACAAGGGATATGATATTGAGCAATGGGTGCGACCGTTTTTGGGTGCAGTACTTTTGCGCCAAAATATGATACTTCCATCGCTTCTTGATAACTCAGTTGCGATAACAACTTGGCGTCTGTCACCACTCGTGGGTCAGTATTATAAATGCCGTCCACATCAGTCCAGATCTCGCAGCAACTAGCACTAAGACAAGCTGACAACACCGCCGCAGAATAATCTGAACCATTACGCCCAAGTGTAACCACCTTGCCTTCGCTGTCGCCTGCAGTGAATCCAGGCATTACCCAAACCTGCGCGACCGATAAATCCAGTGCATTGAAGCGCAGTTTACTCGCTTCAATATCAACAGCAGATTCTAGGCGAGGGCCATAACCGACAAGTAGAGACTCTGGCACTAATAAATCAGCGCTATGGTTAAAGGACTTCATCACCTCAACCATTAACGCAGATGATAGCTTTTCCCCTCCAACTAAAACTTGTGCTTCAACACTTTCAGGGCACTCTTCAAGTAAGCTCATCCCTTCAAGCTTACTTTGCCAAAATGTGAGTTGTTGCTGCAGTTTTTCATTAAGCAAAGTATTTTGTTCTGCACTTAAGCTGGCAGCCGCCGCAGCATATAGTTCATCAAACACCCTTCCTACTTTGGCTAACACGGCGCGGTAGTCACCGCCATTCACCGCAACATCAACCATCTCAATCAAGCCATTTGTCACTGTGGCTGGGGCTGACAATACTACGGCGGTTGCTTGTGAATGAGCTGACTGGCTGATAATTTCTGCTGCGCCTTTAAAGCGCTGCCAATTCGCCAGCGAGGTTCCACCAAATTTCATTACTTTCATCAAAAACTCCTTGTGCCGCGCCACCTAAGAAACAAAAAAGCCCGCTCCTTTTGGGGGAGCGGGCTTGATATTTTACTTATATCAGGTTGTGCTTAGCCCGCCCCCACGTTGGTAATCGTGGTGGTTGTAATAATGGTGGTGTTCATTAAAATCTGGCTAAACATATAAATTCGTTTCTATCCAATTGGATTGATTTGTGTACTAACACAATTGCTTTTTTGCTAACGAGTGTCAACCCCTAAAACCAACTTTATTGTTATTATTAAGACTATTAGCAATAAACGAGATAAAACAGCCATAAAACAACTATCAATGGGAGTTTAATGAAGAATTTATTACATAACGGCTAAGTTACGTTAACGTAAACTAAAATCCATAAAACAAATAACACAATTAAAATCAGACAGATAGCTGTCACCTAAAAAGTCAGAATATCAAAATCGGTACAAATCCACGACTTAAATATGAAATAGCCCAAACGTAACATTCTTAATAGTTCAGCAAAAAGGGGCTGACAGACTGACAAAAATCGACCTATGAATAAGTTTGCACTCGATATGAAAATTCCTTCTGTATCTAATCCAGCTCGTTTAAGCCAATACTAATTTATCCCCCTAAAGATGTGGCTTAGGTAGCAGAAGTGCATTCAATCTATCGCAAATAGCGTTAAAGCAGGCTAGAATGCGCGCAAATTTCCGATTGGAGCCAATATGAAAATCACCGAAAAATGTGCTGTTAGCATCCATTACCGATTATCAGATGCGAAAGGCCAGCTTGTAGAAAGTTCTTTTGAAGCCGAGCCAATGATCTATCTGCATGGTGCAGAAAACATGATCCCTGGTCTAGAAGCTGCGCTTGAAGGCAAAGCACAGGGTGACACCCTTGATGTCACCGTAGATGCAGAGCAAGGCTACGGTCCATATCATGATGGGCTTCGCCAAGAAGTACCAATATCAGCGTTTGGCGACATTGAAGACATCGTTCCAGGTATGCGTTTTATCGCAGAGACTGAAATGGGTCAACGTCCAGTACAAGTGACAGAAGTTAAAGATGATGTTGTTATTGTAGATGGCAACCATCCTCTTGCAGGTCAATCTTTAGTTTTCAATGTTGAAGTACTTGAAGTACGTGCAGCGACTGAAGAAGAAATTGCCCACGGCCACATTCACGCTCACGGCGGCGGATGCGGCGGTCATGAACATTCTCATGAAGGTGGATGTTGTGGCGGCGGACACGATCACGGTCACGAAGGCGGATGCTGCAGTGATGACGAAACTAAAGAAGCTAAAGAAGGTTGTGACGGTAACGGCGGCTGTGGCTGCAGACACTAGTTCTTTAGGTTGAATTCAAGCCCGTTTCATTAATGATAATGAAACGGGCTTTTTTTATGCTCTATAATAAAAAACTTAACATTAAGCTACGGAATTATTAGTTATTTTTGCAAAGGAACTGCAATGCTCTCAAAAACGGTCTATGAAGCTCTACCCTACTGCTACTTCACTATCGCCAGCGCAAGTATACTTATGTTAGAACAGACCTACGCCCTGCTTTTTGCGGTGTTATTATTTCTGCTAGGAAGTAAAATTTATGCATTACGCTCGAGTAACCGCCGAACGGATCCTAAAAAACGTAGAAAAAAAGGCTTACTTCCTATAGCCCTTTATGAGCATACCCCTGCACTTTACCTATTAATGGCGCTACTTCTGTTAAAACTCGACTCAAGGTTAGCACCAGTATTGAGCCTTATGTTGCTCAGCTACGCACTATATATAGGTTTAAGACGTACCCAGTATCGCAAACATCGAATCGTTGCAGCGCCACTATTGTGATATCGGATAGGTAAAGATGAATCTGCTCGGCACATCAGGAAACCATTCCTGCTCGTGCCCTGCTTCGTACCTAGTCATTTACAAGATTAACAGCCTAACCTTTTCTCTTTGCTGCTCAGTCATATGCTTAAGATAATTAGAGCAACGTGTAATCGTCGCAATACTTATTTGGTATTCCTGCGCAATTTGACGCTGACTCATCTCACCATCTAATAGCATCTGAAAAACTTTTAGCCTGCCCGCGACAGCACTGCGTTCCTCTTCCGTTAGTAACAGCTCAAACAATACAGTTAAATCGTCCTGCGCTTGATGCGATAAGACTTTCTCTAAAACCGAACCCCATTCTGCTCGCATTTTATCTCCTAATTTCAGCCACAATCACGTACTAGTGCGTCATTACAGCGATTGTATCAAGAATGCCAACCACCATGCACTTTTTATAACAACATTAGCTCTTACTAAATAAAACTCATTTGTAACTAAGAGTAACTATTGTGAAAAACGATTGCAGTCAGCAAGATAAAACTATATACATTAGGCGAAAACAGATCACATAACACAATAAAAACGTGAGAATTACCATGAAAAAGACAGCCAAAATGAGCCTTATCGCACTAGCAGCAACTGCGACCCTAGCCACTAGTGCATATGCAAATAACTTTAAAGAAGCCGATGACGCAATCGATTACCGTCAATCTGCATTTAGCATGATTGCCCATAACTTTGGTGACATGGGTGCAATGCTTAAAGGCAAAAAAGAGTTCAACGCTGAAGTTTTTGCTATGCGAGCTGAAAATGTTGCAGCCTTATCAAAGCTACCACTTGAAGGCTTTGTTGCAGGTTCTGATAAAGGTGACACCGAAGCATTAGCTAAAGTCTGGAGTGATAAAGCTGATTTTGATGCCAAGATGAAAACCTTCCAAGAGAACGCCGCGATTCTTGCGCTGGCAGCAAAAAGCGGTGATAAGAAAGAGATGAAGCAAGCCTTTGGCAATACAGGCAAAAGCTGTAAAGGCTGTCATGACGTTTATAAAAAAGACTAACTATAAACGTCAGCCCCCTCTAGTCCAGAATTAGAGGCATACTTTCCATTAAGCCAGTCTGAGTCCCGACTGGCTTGTTATTTAAGTCCTTAGAGCATATCAATCACAGGCCACATCAGATAGTTCAGTACCAAAGCGCCCACCACTAAGACTAAAACAAGTGCTTTTAACATGGATGCGAAGGCTAAATTGTTAGCGCTAGAATCTGTGATTTCCGATTCTGGTAGACTTTTATAACCGCTAAACATGGCACCAAGAATTTTATCGCCTTTAATCATGTGCACTCCAACTGCTAACACGTGCATTGCCGCTAAGATTAAAATCAAGTCAAAGTTCTTCTTATGTAACCAAGTTAACCAACTTGCCGTATCTGAGCTAACAAACGAATACAGAGGGCCTTCAGTAAAAATATCGTCGGTTGCAAACAAGCCCGTTATCAGCTGAATACAGATAAGCGTAATTAAGGTCACCACCATGTAACCGCCGACGGGATTATGGCCTATTGATGATGAGATCCCTTCGCGTCGAGTTCGATTGAGGTAGTGAATAACCGTTTTAGGTGAATAAACAAAGTGACTAAAACGAGCCGTATCACTGCCAACGAGTCCCCAGATAAGCCTTACAGCAATCAAAATCATCAAGCCATAGGCAAGAATTTGATGCCACTCCATCTCACCAGCATCGGCTGTCCACCATAACCCACCGAGTAAGCACAGCATACCCCAATGAAAAACACGCGTCGGAAGATCCCACACTTTAATTTTGACCAGATTTTGTTCCATCAACTGTCACTCTTGAAAATTAATTTACCTGAGGAGGTCATTATAAACGCGGAATTACTGAAGAGCTATCGAGTTATTTACACTGATTTTTTTGCTGAAAACACTAAATAAGGGACGACTTATCCAATCCAATATGACCTGATTTTTTGGGGTTTACAAGGAAATTTGGCCAGTTATTGTCTATATTTGTCTAAGTGATCAAATAAAAGGCGAACAGTTTAAAAGAGCCAATAAAACGTGATTTAGATCACGACTTTCATATCTGAGATTGGTAGTCTGAATTCAAGGAAACAACAAAAGGTTCGACATATGATAAAGATTACTAGCAAGCATTTTGAAGTTACTGAGTCTATCCGCGAACGTATTGAAGCCAGATTAGAGAAATTAGCAAGACACGATGTGCAGCTAATTAATCCACACGTAATTATTTTACAGGAGAAGCAAGGGTTTAAAATTGAAGCTTCTGTCGGCATCCCAAGTGCCAAGTTATTTGCCCAGGCGAAACACGACGACCTCTATGCAGCTATTAATGCAATGGGACAAAAGCTGGAGAAACAGCTAAACCGCCTGACTCATAAACCTGAAAGTCAACGTCACGCAACACTTAAAATAGAAGATGATGCCATTGATGACGACTTTGATGACAACCTAGAGGAGGAATACGCAGCTTGATATTATTGTTAAATTTACACGCAAAGCGCACCTTCGGGTGCGCTTTTTATTGCAAAAAACTCAATTAGGCTAAGTTTTTATTGACACTTAAGGCCCCCCGCTTTAGTTTTATTTCAATGAATAAAATCCATACTACGTTTTTTACTTTCTTTTTTATGTCCCCCACCCTCGGAGGCGGAATTTCGGTGTAAAAACGAAAGTGAAAATTCCAAAGCCTCCCACATGGGAGGCTTTTTTATATCAGCTAAGGTAAGCATACATTGTCATGCTTATCACTAGGGTATTAATACTAAGCGCAATACAAGAGTCAGAGGCTAAGATGAGTAAACCACAACCCTTAAATCACACTCGAGAGCAGATCACCAGTCTCGATAATGAACTGCTGGCTCTGCTAGCAAAGCGCAGAGAATTAAGCCTAGATGTCGCACGCAGTAAAGAAGTCGATGTCAGACCAATCCGCGATACTACCCGGGAAAAAGAGCTGTTATCACGTCTTGTAAAACAGGGGCGTGAGCAAGGATTAGATGCCCATTATGTCATCTCACTCTATCAAAGCATCATCGAAGACTCAGTGCTTAACCAGCAAGCTTATTTACACGGCCGCGCAAATCCAGAAACCCAACAGCAGCAATATTGTATCGCCTACCTTGGCGCTAGAGGTTCATACTCCTATCTAGCTGCCAGCCGATACTGCGATAGACGCCAAGTGGAGATGCAAGATTTAGGCTGCAAAAGTTTCGATGAAATAGTACAAGCCGTTGAATCTGGCCACGCCGACTATGGCTTCCTGCCAATAGAAAATACCTCTTCAGGCTCTATTAACGAAGTGTATGACGTATTACAGCACACCAGTCTTGCTATTGTTGGGGAAACCACCATCGAGGTTGGTCACTGCTTACTGGCCAATAGCGGCAGCACTATTAGTGACATCAAAACAGTTTATGCACATCCTCAGCCGATTAGTCAATGCAGTCGCTACTTAAGTCAGCACGGTGAATTCAAACTAGAGTATTGCTCTAGTAGTGCAGAAGCGATGGAAAAAGTCTGTAATGCAAATGATAACAGTGTCGCTGCTATCGGTAGTGCAGAAGGCGGCGCCTTGTATCAATTAGAAGCGATTGAAGCAGATCTTGCCAATCAAAAAATTAATCAAAGCCGCTTTATCGTTGTCGCAAGAAAGGCTGTTGAAGTGCCATCGCAGCTTCCAGCAAAGTGCACACTGATCATGGCTACAGGCCAAAAGCCTGGCGCACTCGTTGAGGCCTTACTTGTGTTAAAGGCGCGTAATCTTAATATGAGTAAACTCGAATCTCGTCCTATTCCTGGCACGCCTTGGGAAGAGATGTTCTATTTAGATATCGATGCCAATCTATCAAGCGAGCCGATGCAAGCTGCGCTTAAAGAGTTAGAGCGCACCACTCGCTTTATTAAAGTGCTCGGTTGCTATCCCTGTGAAACCGTTAAGCCTACTCAACTGAGTAATAGCCAGTTGATGATTGAGCCTAACACCTCTAAGTCGACCACTGTTGCAGCAACAACCAGTAGTAAGCAACAGCGCTTTAGTAAGCAATATAAGAGTGAGTCTACGCAAGTTATCTGCGGCCAGCTAAACCTAGGAGCCGGTAATATCGGTGCGATAGCTCAAGTACAACTCCCCCTAGAGCTTCAGCAAGTTGAGCAGCTAGCAAAAGAGCTTAAAGAATCAGGTTTCCAAGCCGTTGCGATACAGGGATTAAACCAGCAAAGCGATGTCATTAACTCCATCAATAAGTTTAAGCATGCTCTCGCACAATTTGATTTAGTTTGTGTCCTTGTCATTGAACATGAAACCGATTTAACCATGGCGACTCAGTTTGCAGATGTAGTCATGCTATCGGGGAATCTAATGTATAACCAAGCCATTTTAACCCAACTTGGCTCTTTATTGGTTCCGGTTATAGTCGAGCGCAATACCATGGCTAGCGTCGATGATCTGCTTAATGCAGCAGAGGTTATCTTGAGCCAAGGTAATCAACAACTTATCTTGTGTGAATCAGGGGTCACAACCCTTAATAACTCAGGAAAACCATCACTGGATCTAGCGGCATTGGTTGAGCTAAAAGCCCTGAGTCACTTACCTATTTTGGTCAATCCAAGCTACGCGATTGAAGCAGAACAAATGCCTACATTTGTTAAGGCGATAAAACAGTTAAAAGGCGATGGTGTCATGGTGAATTTAAGTGCTATTGAGCAAGCATCAAAAGCTGACTCTACAACGCTCTTCAATGAGCTATTAGGCAATCTATACCATTAGCTTACGGGTAAATTTATATTAGTCTTTTATATCAGTATCTTGAAAGTTAGTCTCTCGATATGAGTTATTTGATATAGTCAGCTTAATAGCGATGGCTTATACAGACAATTTGATAGCGATAGCTTGATATTGATTATTTGATAGCGGCGGCTTGATAAAGAAACTGATATTCATTACCAAACCGCGTCTGAATTGAAATTAGCGTTTACGCTGAGCAGCTTGCTCAGCGTTACTTTTATCAATCAACCGAGGGATCGTTGTCCCTTGGACTAAGATAGAAAAAACCACCACAGCGTAAGTCATCACCATTAGCAGCTCTCGCAGGTCTATATTGCTGCCACTCATGACAATTATGCCGGTAGGTAAACTCATCGCCATCGCTAACGCTAAGCCGCCACGTAATCCTCCCCATACCAAGATTTTTTCTGCATAAGAGTTATAGTGCCTAAAACGCCTAAAGCCAAAATAAGGTAGATAAATGCTGATAGTGCGCCCAATTAACACTATCGGGACAGCAAGCAGCATAAACCACCACAACTCAACATCGAAATGAATGAGTAGCAGTAGTAAGCCTAATAGCAGAAACAATAATGAATTGAAAAATGACTCTATTAATAACCAGAAACTCTCTAGGTGTCCTTGCTCCTCTTCCTTTAGCAACTTAGGCACACTCACATTGCCAATGATAATTCCGGCTGCGACCATGGCTAGGGGCCCTGAAACCCCCAACATATCGGCCCCAATGTAACCTGCACTCGGCACCAATAATGTCATCAGTAAATACTGCGTTCGCTCTTCAGAGAAATGCAGCATGCCATGTAGAATAGCGGCCAATACTCCACCGTAGAGTAAACCGCCTAACGCTTCTCTAATAAAAAGCTTACTTACATCAATAAATGTTAACGGTTCAGTTGAAAACGCGACTTGTGAAACGGTGATAAAAATTACCAAACCAATACCGTCATTGAAGAGCGATTCACCCTCAACCTGAGTGGCAATATCTTCTGGCGCGCCAAGCTGTTTAATGATTGCCAACACCGCAATAGGATCCGTTGGCGAAATCAGTGCACCAAATAGCAGGCAATAACTAAAGTTTAGGGGTAAACCGATAGCAATAGCGAATAGGTACAGCAAGCTACCAACAACAAATGTTGATATTAACGTCCCCACAAAAGCCAGTATGAATATTTCCCACTTTTGTTTTTTTAATATATTGAGCTTAATCTGTAACGTGCCAGCAAACAGTAAAAAACCCAGCATTCCATTAAGCAGTAGAGCTGTAAAATCAAGCTGCTCGAGATCGGTCACTAAGGTTGAATAAATTTTTATACCAAAGATCTTACCGGCCACCAAAATAGCTAAGCTCAAACACAATGCCAGTGCAGTAATAGTGACGGTTTGTTGCCAACGATGTAAACGTGAAGAGACAAGAGATATCACCAGAGAAAGCACAGAAAGTAGACATAAGATTTCGTAACTAGTCACAGTGAAGTCTCATTAAGCAAAAGGGAGGGGGGAAATAACAGAGATTAGATTATGCGGCCTTCAATTAAGCTCAGCCAACCTTTAATCACTCTGCCGCTAAACCATATCGCACCGCCAACATAGAGCGTGGCACTTAACCACGGCTGAGCACACAAATACCCGGTTAACATGACTAAAAATAGGCCGAGGATAGACCAACGCTGCCAACGTAAATGGATTGCCAGCATGCTATTGGCATTTTGCTGTGGCTGATACAGATTAATAACAAGACTAAGGGCTGTGGGCACTAACATTATCGGAAAGCATGCCATCAGCGCATACAGGAAGTGTGCGAGATTTTTATCTTGCAGCGCTAGTGATTGAGAATGTAATGTTGATGCCATACGCCACTCCAAAAAGAAATAAGAGACAGGCGCAATTCCATCACGACCTATCATTAACCTTACTTTCTCATGATGAGTTACGCAACTTTCACGCCTGATTTATTTCAGATTTTCATGCCATTGACTTAGCGCTTAGGTTTATATACTTACAGTTCTAAGGTCACATCTGACTTTAATTTAGTTGAACATGCTAGCACAAAGCCCTGTGCGACCTCATCAGGTGTCAATGCCATTTGGCTTGTAGACTCGGTTTCTCCCTTAACAACCCTACACTTGCATGCACCGCAAACACCTGAACGACAGGCAGCAAGAATAGGTAACCCTTCGGCTTCAATGCCGTCCAATACGGTTTGTTCTGCAGACAAGGTTCGGCTTTTATCACCGATCATCAACATAAAACCGCTTGTCTCTGCGTTAATAGCTGTAGTTTGCGCTTTTGCTGCAGCCAGTTCGGCGCTATCCCCTTTAAAGCTACCAAAGCTTTCCTGGTGGAAATGCGTCATATCAAAGTCTAACGACTCAAGTAATGCTTTTACTGCTTTCATATAAGGCTCAGGGCCACATACAAAAACCGTTCGAGTTTTAAAGTCTGGTACCAATCTCGCTAAGTTATCAACATTTAGACGCCCAGGCAGATTATCGATATAAGGACTCGCTTGCTCACTAACCTCTTCTAAAATGTAGTTAAGCTTAAATCGGGCGCTGCGCTCAGCCATCTGTGAAATAGACGCTTCAAATATAAGATCGTTACTAGATTTTGCACTATGAAGAAAGCTCACATCTGGGCCAACTTCGGTATCGGTTAACCAACGAGACATGGAGTACATAGGCGTGATACCGCAGCCAGCACTTAAAAACAGATACTTTTGCGCTTGAATATCAACTAAATTAAATACGCCATCGGGGCCGAGAGCTCGCACCATATGACCGACTTCAAGGTTATCGGCTAAGTAGTTTGAAACCTTGCCACCTGCAATACGCTTAATGGTTAGTACAATAGAATATGGACGTGAAGGTGACGAGCTTATGGTATAGCTACGAGCAATTTTCTCACCATTAATTTCCAGCAATAAAGTAAGAAACTGACCGGGCTTAAAATGAAACTTAACTGGAGTGGCAGCTTGAAATCTAAAGCTGATAACATCGTGAGTCTCATTCCATTTTTCCACACACACCAGTTGATGTTCCCCAGACTGCCATTGCTGAGCCGAAAAAGATTCTAAATGAGAAGTTTGCTTATTCATTGCCATATTCACGCTATACCTACCTATCAAACTAAGTTGTTAACCCTTAAACTAAAAATGGCCACACATTGGTGACCATTTTAAACTTACTTATCACCCGTATCGATGCAGTTACGCTACATTAAGGATGCGATTTAGATCTGCTTCTACAGTTGTGGTGTTACGAAGACCAAACTTCTCTTCTAGCACTTTGGCCAAGTTAGGCGTTAGGAATGCTGGTGCCGTAGGACCTGTCATGATGTCCTTCACACCCAGTGATAATAGTGTCAATAACACGACAATGGCTTTTTGTTCAAACCATGAAAGTACTAAGGTAAGTGGCAATTCATTAATATCGCACTCAAATGCTTCAGACAGTGCAATAGCAAGCTGAATCGCAGAGTAAGCATCATTACACTGGCCAATATCCAATAGACGTGGAATACCGTTGATGTCACCAAACTCAAGTTTGTTGAACTTATATTTACCACAGCCTAATGTCAGAATAATCGAATCCGCTGGCGCTTGAGTCGCGATATCCGTGAAGTAACCACGCTCTTGCTTGTCACCGTCACATCCACCGACCAAGAAGAAATGCTTGATTGCACCGCTCTTCACATTCTCGATTACGGTGGGTGCAGCAGCCATCAGCGCATTACGAGCAAAACCTATGGTGATTAGATGGGGGATCTCATCATAGATAAAGCCTTCTAAAGACTCAGCTTTAGCAATTACTTCACTGAAATCATCACCAACAATGTGGGTTACACCAGGCCAGCCTACAATGCTACGCGTGAAGATACGGTTTGAGTAATCACCCACATTTGGGTCAATAATACAGTTTGATGTCATTACTACTGCACCAGGGAATGTCGCAAATTCTTTTTGCTGATTCTGCCATGCACTGCCGTAATTGCCCACTAAGTGTGGATACTTTTTAAGTTCAGGGTAAGCCAGTGCAGGTAACATCTCACCGTGGGTGTAAACGTTAATACCTTTGCCTTGGGTTTGTTCAAGAATAAGCTCAAGATCTTTCATGTCATGACCAGACACTAAGATAGCCTTACCCTTTACAGATTTAGTGTTAACTTGCGTTGGCTCTGGGTGACCAAAGGCATGGGTTTCCCCTTCATCGAGCATTGCCATTACGCGGTAGTTAAGCTGACCAATCTGCATTGCTGTATTAAATAGCTTATCGGCATCAACTGAGTCTTCACCAAGAAAAGCCATGATCTCGTGGAACTCGCCAGCCACTTCATCGCTGGTTTGCTCAAGTACGCGAGCATGCTCCATATAGGCTGCTGCGCCTTTAAGGCCGTATAAGCAAAGTAAACGTAAACCCATAATATCTTCATGGACTTCATCTTTACCACGGTTAGGCACAGCTTGAAGCGCTTGAGATAGCATTTCAGGCTTAGTCGCGCCCAATACCAACTGCATAGGCGCATTCATTGGCTTGGCTTCAATGCTTAGTTCACCGCACTTAGCTTCGTATGCCGACTTTAAACGGTTACGGAAAGTTTCAGCTTGGGTGGTATAAGCAATGATACGCTCATCATCAAAGTTAACGTTGGTCAGTGTCGCGAAAAATGCCTTTGGCACAAAGGTATCAATCTCATGGTCGATAATGCCGACTTCACGAGCAAGGGCCGCGTATGACGACACACCTTGGAGAATATAGATAAGAAGATCTTGTAAGTCTGAGGTATCAGACGACTTACCGCACATACCTTGCGTGTAGCTACAGCCATTACCCGCAGGTGTTCTAATTGTTTGCTCACATTGAATACAAAACACGACACTAACTCCTATATTTTAATCATGCATCTCATCTGCATGTTTTGATGTTAGTGTACGCTTCTTGACGAATTGCAAAAGGGTTTTCTAACAACAAAAGCTAAAACTATGAAAGAGATCACTTTAAGTGTTAACTAATAAACACTTAAAGTACTGAAGGAATATAAAATAAAAAGCTTTATTTTCAGTGATTAATGCAAGCGCAGGAGCCGAGGGTAGCGACGTTATCTCAAGATGCATTCGCAAGAGTGAAGTTTTTAAGTAGTGATAAGCATGACCAAAAATGCGCAGTCATTCAATTAAAGGTAAGTAAAGCAAAAGCAAAAAAAGGCGCCTAAGCGCCTTTTCAATTTAAGGATTACGAGCAGTTATTAGCCAGTCTTCATGTCGTTTACTGATTGCAACATCGCACGACTCTCACGTTGGAATTGCGGCGCAAAATCACCAAACCAGCGAGACACCTCTGCAAACTGAGCCACAAACGCATCGCGATTGCCGGACTTTAAAATAGATAACGCCTGAGAGTAGTTATCTAAGTAATCGCTGATCGCAACAAGGCTTTCCTCTTGAGCGAAGATAATATCAGCATATAACTCAGGGCTTTGGGCAAATAAGCGTCCTACCATAGCCAGCTCTAAGCGGTAAATTGGCGAGCTAAACTGTAGCAATGACTCAATATCTGCTTCCTCTTTGTAAAGGTTCAAGCCATATACAAAAGAGGAAAAATGTCGCATGGCTTGCACCAATTGCATCGCTTTATCGTGTTTGCTTGGCTCAGCTTCAACAATTCGAGCTCCCCAAATCTCAATCTGCTCTATCAGCCATTGATAAGCCTGTTGCTCGCGGCCGTGACACACGACGACAACTTGCTTTGCAAGGCTGCCTACATCTGGACCAAACATAGGGTGTAAGCCAAGCACGGGGCCAGAGTGCGCCGCCAGCATCGCCTCCACTGGTGCTCCTTTGATGGAAGTCAAATCGGCCAAGATGCAATCTTTAGGTAAGTTTGTCAGTTGCTCAGCAATTAATTCACAGGTAATGTTTATCGGCACGGTGACAATAACCAAGCCTGCCCCCTCAAAGATGCTTTCGCTGTTTATCCAATCATCTTTATCAAGCGTTTTTACCTGATAACCAGAAAGCGTTAACATCTGTGAGAACAACCCACCTAACTTACCTTCCCCCCCCACAATAACCACATGACCCAAATCAGCCTTAATTTGCTTAAAGCCTACGTCCTTTTCATTAAGGTAAGACTCACGCATAAGGCGACGTAAAATATCTTCAATGAGTTGCGGCGCGACATTCATCGCTTTCGCTTCAGCACGTCTTTTCGCTAGCATATTAGCTTCACGCTGCGGCGCGTAAATTGGCAAACCTGCACCATGTTTTACCGCGCCAACTTGTGCAACAAGATCTAAACGTTTTCTCAGTAAATGCAGTAACTGCTGATCGACACCGTCAATCAAACCTCTCAGGTTCTCAAGCTCTGCTGTAGTCTTCTCATTCATCAATCTTTCTTCCATCAGCCATTTGCTACTTTCAGCATATCAAATCGAGTCGGTAATATTGGGGCTAATAAGCTAGCACCATCTCGTAACAAGTTTTCCGTGGTTTGCCAGTCTATACAAGCATCGGTCACCGATACACCGTAAGCCAGTTGATTCATCGGTATGTCACTACTTTGCTTACCAGCATTGAGGTGGCTTTCTAGCATAACACCAATAATAGATTGATTACCTACAGCAATTTGATTAAATACATCTTCACATACAGGCTTTTGTTTATTGTGATCTTTCGACGAATTCCCATGGCTGCAATCAACAATCAAGCGTGCATTAAGCTTTGCCGCATGTAACTGCTGTTCGCACTCAGCGACACTTGCTGCGTCATAATTTGGGGTTTTACCGCCACGTAAAATAACATGTCCATCTGGATTACCGGCAGTTTGTAGTAGTGCCACCTGACCTTGTTGATTAATCCCCATGAAGCGGTGCCCACTCGCGGCCGACTCTAGCGCATTTATCGCAACGCCCAGCTTGCCGTCAGTGCCGTTTTTAAAGCCAACTGGCATAGAAAGACCCGAGGCCATTTCTCGGTGAGTCTGAGATTCTGTTGTACGTGCGCCAATTGCAGACCAGGTGATGAGTTCTGACATGTATTGCGGACTGATAGGATCCAGGGCTTCGGTCGCAACAGGTAACTCAAGCTCAGCAAGCCAAATCATTAGCTCTCTTGCTTGTCTTAGACCTTTATCAACATCAAATGATTCATTCATATCAGGGTCATTAATCATGCCCTTCCAGCCAACCGTTGTACGCGGTTTTTCAAAGTAAACACGCATCAATACAAAAAACTGCTCGCCGAGCTCATTATGAAGTTTCTTAAGTTTTAAAGCATACTCTTTAGCGGCATCGATATCATGAATTGAGCAAGGACCAGAGATCACAAGCACACGATTATCACGTTTGTGTACGATATCTGACACGGTTTTTCGGGCATTTAGCACATATTGATAAGCATGCTTAGACAGAGGCAGATCGCGCTTTAACTCCTCAGGAGTCACGAGAACTTGCTCAGAACTGATATGAACATTATTAATTGTGTCTTGTTGCATGATAACCACCTGCCTTTATCTCTTATCTGCTTTGCGCTAACAGTCTTTATGTCACTGAAGAACGTCTCAACTTATATTTTAAGCTCGGTTTTATCGTCCGAACCGAGTACCACTGTAACGGTACAGCATTACACCTTAAGAACACTATGCCTAGATGAAGCGGTGAGATCAAGCGACATTTTCTATAAATGAAAATTTCTAATCTAGCTTTCGTAAATACGGCTGAAGAGTAATACCAATAACATGAAGATTCAGGAAGGAAATTGAAATGCCCAATAAATTTAGGCAACAAAAAACCGCCATATAGGCGGTTTCTCGTGCGAACACTGCATCTTTTTTATAGCAAGTACTAAATTACTTAGTAGCAAGCTTCTCACGGATACGTGCAGACTTACCTGAACGATCACGTAGATAGTAAAGCTTAGCACGACGAACACGGCCGCGACGCTTAACTTCGATGCTAGAGATGATTGGGCTGTGAGTCTGGAACGCACGCTCAACACCTTCACCATTAGAGATTTTACGTACTGTGAATGCAGAGTGAACGCCGCGGTTACGCTTAGCGATTACAACGCCTTCGAACGCCTGTAGACGCTCTTTACCGCCTTCTACAACACGTACTTTAACAACTACTGTATCACCGGCACCAAATTGTGGTACGTCGGTTTTCATTTGCTCTTCGTTGAGCATTTTGATGATGTTATTCATTAAATAAACTCCATACTAGTAATAACTGCGCTTCGACTAATCATCTTGTTTGATGGTGTCAACAAATTCAGCTAATAGCTTCTCTTGTTCGCCAGTCAGAGCTAGATTTTCAAGTAATTCTGGTCGTCTCAACAAAGTCCTACCTAGGCTTTGCTGTAGACGCCAGCGTCTAATATGTTCGTGGTTACCACTTAACAATACGGCTGGAACATCCAGGCCATCCAAACTTTCAGGACGCGTATAGTGGGGGCAATCCAGTAATCCATCAGAGAAAGAATCTTGCTCTGCGGAAGCTTGTTTTCCTAGCACGCCAGGAACCAATCTAGATACTGAATCAATCAAAGTCATCGCTGGAAGTTCACCGCCCGAAAGCACGTAATCTCCTATCGACCACTCTTCGTCCACTTCAGTTTGAATAATACGTTCATCGACACCTTCGTATCGACCACACACTAAAACCAAACTGGATGATTGCGCTAACTCTTCAACGCCTTGCTGTGTCAGCTTACGGCCTTGAGGAGAAAGGTAGATCACCTTTGCCTCTTTTCCAGCTGCAGCTTTTGCTGCATGGATGGCATCACGTAGAGGCTGCACCATCATTAACATTCCAGGGCCACCACCATAAGGGCGATCATCCACTGTTTTATGTTTATCATGGGTGAAATCTCGAGGATTCCACGTTTGCAACTCTAGCAACCCTTTGCTAACTGCACGACCCGTTACACCAAAGTCTGTTACGGCACGAAACATCTCGGGAAACAGGGTTACTACCCCTAACCACATATGTTGTACCTCGACTTAGAAGTCCGGATCCCAATCCACTAAAATCTGTTTTGCTGCCAGGTCCACCTTTTGGATGAACTGGTCAGTAACAAAGGGAATCATACGTTCCGCTTTGCCAAAGCCATCTTTTGCGTTAGCTTTAACTAGAAGTACGTCATTCGATCCTGTTTCCACGATCTCCTGAACGGTACCCATGTTGTAGCCTTTGGTATTAGTCACTTCACATCCGATCAGATCTCGCCAGTAGAATTCATCTTCTGGTAAATCTTGCATCTGCTCAGCAGGCACAGCAATCTCACAATTAGTAAGCGCTTGAGCCTCATCCCGTGTTGTTACGCCTTCAAGACAAGCGACAACCGCTTTACCCTGAAAACGCCACTGGGCGACTTTAACCTCGCGCCATTCACCTTGCTCTTTAATAAGCCAAGGAGAATAGTCAAAGATACCTTCAACAGAGTCGGTATAGGTAGTGATCTTCAACCAACCTTTAATGCCAAAACTGGAACCTAATTTCCCAAGGATGACGGGTTCTTGTTTACTACTCATCAATCTATACCCTAACGCTATTAAGCAGCTGCTTTACGAGCGTCTTTGATCAGTTTTGCTACACGATCAGTAGTAGCAGCACCGTTAGCAACCCAATGCTCAACACGGTCAAGATCTAAGCGTAGAGCTTCTTCTTGGCCACGAGCTACTGGGTTAAAAAAGCCAACGCGCTCGATGAAACGACCGTCACGGGCGTTACGGCTGTCAGCTACAACGATGTTATAAAATGGACGCTTTTTTGCGCCGCCACGAGCTAAACGAATGGTAACCATGCGTTTGGTATCCTCTAATGATTTGCTTTTTATCAAGCAAAAATAAAAACTGAAACTCCGTGTTCGCGAAGAGCCCCAGATAGAAAGCCGGCAGATTTTACCTGACTGACCGGCGAATGCAACCGTAATCGGCGTTTTTTACGCCTAAAACGATTTACAGACCAGAGCAAGTTTCACTCTAGTCTGTAAATTTAGCTATGCAGAATATTCTAAATGCCTAGCGGCCTGGCATTTTCATGCCTGGTGGTAACATACCACTCATGCCACGCATCATTTTTTTCATGCCGCCTTTCGCTGACATTTTCTTCATCATTTTCTGCATTTGAGTAAACTGCTTAAGTAAGCGGTTCACATCTTGAATTTGTGTGCCGCTGCCCAGCGCGATTCTACGCTTACGTGAACCCTTGATAATATCGGGACGTTGGCGCTCACCTGGCGTCATAGAATTGATAATCGCTTCCATCTGCCCAGTCATCTTGCCATCTTGAACTTGAGCAAGTGCTTCTGGTGGTAATTGCCCCACACCAGGTAGCTTCTCAATCATGTTCATCATGCCGCCCATGTTTTTCATCTGTTGCAGCTGTTCGCGGAAATCTTCTAAATCAAAGTTGCCGCCTTTTTTTACTTTAGCTGCAAGCTTCATCGCCTTTTCTTGGTCTACACCACGCTCAACCTCTTCAATAAGAGAAAGAACGTCGCCCATACCTAGAATACGTGATGCGACACGATCTGGGTGGAATGCTTCTAACGCATCGGTCTTTTCACCCACACCTAAGAATTTAATTGGTTTACCCGTAATGTGGCGAATCGATAATGCTGCACCGCCTCGTGCATCACCATCGACTTTGGTCAGTACCACACCGGTTAACGGTAGCGCTTCATTAAAGGCTTTTGCTGTGTTTGCCGCATCTTGACCCGTCATGGCATCAACCACGAACAATGTCTCAACCGGGTTCACCGTAGCATGAAGCTCTTTAATTTCATCCATCATGGCTTCATCAACGTGCAAACGACCTGCAGTATCGACAATAACCACATCAATGAACTTAAGCTTTGCGTGTGCAATTGCAGCCTTAGCGATATCAACAGGCTTTTGGCTCACATCTGACGGGAAGAATTCAACTTCAACTTCAGCGGCTAAGGTTTCTAGCTGTTTAATCGCCGCTGGACGGTATACGTCGGCAGACACAACGAGAACAGACTTCTTCTCGCGTTCACGCAAGAATTTAGAGAGCTTTGCAACACTGGTGGTTTTACCCGCACCTTGCAAACCCGCCATCATGATCACTGCAGGCGGTTGAGCCGATAGGTCTAAAGCTTCATTCGCTTCGCCCATCGCATTTTCAAGTTCGCTTTGAACGATCTTAATAAAGGCTTGGCCTGGACTTAGACTCTTTGAAACCTCTTGTCCAACAGCGCGTTCTTTAACGCTATTTACGAATTCACGAACCACAGGCAAGGCAACATCGGCCTCAAGAAGTGCCATGCGGACTTCGCGTAAGGTTTCCTTAACGTTTTCTTCCGTTAAGCGACCACGGCCACTGATATTTTTCAGAGTCCGTGACAATCTGTCAGTTAAGTTCTCAAACATTATCCAGTTCTTTACCGTTTAAAATTTACATTGATGGGGCTGTATTATAGCGATGCCCAGATATTATGCTACAGAATGACGCAAGTTACTTTTACAACTCAGTGCAGTGAAACGTAAAAAATCACTAAAAATCGTCAATAAGATAAAAAATCGACCTATTTTTGCAACCAAGGTCACTGCCCAAATCCCTTCCGCTCATGCTATTCTACACAATAATATTACATGCTAACTTAATGAATAAAGTCGAAACGACTTTAATGGCTAGACTCAAGGCTATATTTAGCTCACTCAGTGATTTAACTCATGCTTGAATCACGCTACTATGCGAGTCGTTTGGTCAACTTTTAATGCATTGTTAGAACATTAGGTCCTTAAAAACAAAGTAGGTTAATACTCGATGGTCATTTTCTCAGCTACAGCCATGTTGTTCTATAGTATTGCTTTGGTTCTCGTCGCAAGCCGACTTTTTCATGTTGATGGACCAAACAGAAAATTAATTGCAGTCTTTGCCGCGCTCGGCGTGGTGTTTCATGCTGCGGCATTGTCACAAGCTATCATCACAGGTGATGGACAAAACTTTAGCTTAACCAACGTGATTTCGATGGTTAACTGGATTATCACGTTCAGTTTCACCATTTTACTTTTTAGACTCAAAGTCATTGTTGTTTTACCGGTTGTCTTTGCCTGTTCAGTAATATCAGTGGCCTTGCTTTGGCTAGTACCGCCTGAGTACATCATCCATTTTGAAGTTCACCCGGATGTTTTAGTGCATGTTGTCTTGTCGCTTATGGCCTACAGTGCCCTGATGATTGCAGCCCTGTACGCGATTCAGCTGGCAATCATTCAAAACCGCCTAAAGAGTAAGAAATTAATAATGACTTCGGCAATGCCACCGCTAATGACAGTAGAGAAGCAGCTGTATCACTTAGTGATTGTAGGGGTGATTTTATTAAGTCTGTCACTTGCTACAGGCTTTATCTTCCTCGACGACATGTTTGAAGAAGGTAAAGGTCATAAGGCTGTACTTTCTATCATGGCTTGGTGTGTGTATATCGCCATGTTAGCCCAGCAGTACTGGGTAGGTTGCCGCATTAGAACCGCTGTTGCTTACACTTTGACAGGTGCGGTCTTGCTGTCACTGGCCTACTTTGGTGCTCGTATTGTAAAAGAACTCATTCTCAGCTAATGCCACCACTTTCGTCATTTAGCCCATCTTCAAATGATGGGCTAAACTTGACACCCCTTTGAAAGTTCTGTAATTACTAATTTTTATAGCACTTTATTCAATGTTTATTCGCCTCTATCTTTAAAACAACAGCGGAGCTCCAAAGTTTGGACGATATATCCACTGGCGCACTTTTATCTATTTTGTTCGTCTTGATTCTACTCTCAGCCTATTTCTCAGGCTCAGAAACCGCCATGATGTCGCTCAATCGCTATCGCTTACGCCACCTGGCTAACAGTGGTCATAAAGGTGCCATTCGCGCCATAAAGATGCTTGAACGTCCTGATAGGCTCATTGGCTTAATTCTTATCGGTAATAACTTAGTTAATATTTTGGCCTCAGCCATCGCAACCATTATTGGTATGCGCTTATTTGGTGACATGGGGGTCGCCATTGCCACAGGTGTATTAACGTTAGTCGTGTTAGTCTTTGCTGAAGTCACCCCAAAAACCGTTGCGGCTCTTCACCCTGAACGTATCGCATTCCCCTCTAGCTATATCCTTCGCGTGCTATTAGTCATATTGTCGCCCTTCGTTAAAGTTGTAAATTTCATTACCTCAAGCTTCTTACGTTTACTCGGGATCCGATCTGTTAAAGCCGATGATGCTTTGAGCCAAGAAGAACTGCGTACAGTTGTGAATGAGGCGGGCGCCTTAATCCCTCGGCGTCACCAAGAGATGTTATTGTCGATTATGGATCTAGAAAACGTCACTGTAGATGACATCATGATCCCGCGTTCAGACTTATACGCTATCAACATTAATGATGATTTTAAGAGCATTAACAAACAAGTTATTCAAAGCCCGCACACCCGTGTTTTACTCTATCGAGACACCGTTGATGATGCCGTTGGTTTTGTGCATTTACGCGATGCACTTCGTCTGCAATCTAAGGGACAATTTAGTAAATCATCATTACTTCGAGCAGTAAAGGAGCTGTATTTCATTCCTGAAGCCACACCTCTTAACGTGCAATTGTCTAATTTTCAGCACAATAAAGAACGTATTGGCCTTGTGGTCGACGAATACGGCGATATTCAGGGCTTAGTGACATTGGAAGATATTTTAGAAGAGATTGTAGGAGACTTTACCACCTCAATGGTGACCACTGCGAGTGAGGATATCACCCAACAGCAAGATGGTAGTTATCTGATTGAAGCGAGTATCAACATCCGCGACTTAAACAAAGAGATGGCTTGGCACTTTCCGATTGATGGACCTAAAACCATTAACGGCCTAGTCCTTGAATATCTCGAAGAGATCCCTGAACCAAACACATCAATGCGTTTGTACGGTTACCCGCTAGAGGTCATTGATGTTGCAGACAACATGATAAAAACAGTCAGAGTGTTGCCGCAGCATTATCAGTCACCTAAAAAAGATAAATAATCGTTTATCCTGATTAACATAAAAAAGGCGCTGTTAGCGCCTTTTTTATGGGTGAGCGACTCAATCAAACAAGTTAATTAAGTCGTTTTTTTAGCTGCTTCTATCGCTCTACGTTTATCTCTGGCCATAGGCGTAATCTCTGCTAACAAGCTCTTTTCCATACCCAGCATAAAATAAATCTCTGCCATTAAGAAAAAAGGTCCAATGAGCAGTTGATTAAGATCATCTACAAATGCAGGTTTGGCTTTTTCATAGTGGTGGCCAATAAACTGAATGACCCAGCCAACAAAAAATACAGCAACAGCAATCCAAAATGCACCAGGCATTTGCGCCACCAGACTTGAAGTGTAAAGCACTGGAATAATAAACAGGGCTAAGCCAATCGCTAATCTAAAGTGCAAAAACACGTAATAGATGAGTACCCCAACAGCAAAAATAGTCGCAATATTAAAGCTGATCACCGGGTCATTAAACACCGCAAAGTTTAGCGGGATCAAATTGAGTAATAAAAACAATGACCAGATAATCAGTGGGATCCCAATAAAGTGGGTCTTAATGTTTTTCGGGTTTAAATGCACACTCTTATAGGTCGATAACTGCTCTTCGGCGGATTTCATCTGTTCTTCTCCATATAGGCTTGCCAGTATAAAAACTTGGCTGAACCTTAGTTTCTAACGTAACGATTGTATTTGGTTCAACTTGTTACGAGTCTCGCAAATATCGCGATAACCTCTTCTCAGGCTCAGTCCCGTTAACCGCCAACAAATTTAACTAAATATTAACCTAATGGATCTTGTCACATTTTAATAGCGTAAAAGTTCAAAAGAGCTTTTTATGGTTGGCTGACTCTCCAATAAAGCAGCTTATGCTAAGTCGCCGCCCTCAGCAGAGGATAGAGTTCATCTAGCAGCTAGTCCGTCGTTGAATAGGTCACCCATTTAGCAGAGTCATCATCATAGTAGCTTTCCTGTGTGACCTTACCTTTGCCATCAAGCTTTTTAATCACCACCGCCAGGCCATTCTCATCATAGATTTTAATCTGTTTATCTGTCACCACACCGTTGACATAGGTACGCTTGAATATTAACTGACCATTACAGTGATATTTAGCAAACTCGCCATCTTCTACGCCCATATTGTAATGCTCGCGAGAATCAACCCGACCATTTTCACCACAAAAGGTTAACTGCACCCCATGGCGAGTACTTAACGGGTTATAACCATAATGCTCCTCTGAGCGCCGCTTGCCATCTGAGCCATAGGTTTCTAATATCCCGCTGTTACTTGCTCTGTCATAGTTAAATTTACTTCTTAAACGGCCACTACGATAGTAAGTTTTCTCATTAAGTTTTTTATAATCTGCATAAATGAATTCACTATCGCTCTCAAGTTGTCCGCCAGCATAATAGTCCTTGTGACGCTGGCGCTTTTCACCATCAACAAAATAATACAGGCGCCATTCTCGGCCTTTTTCATAACTGATACTCTCGACTTCTTTGTCGCCTTCAAATCGCTTATAGCTGAGGATTACGCCCTGCTCATTATAAAGCCAGTGCTCCGTTTTTACGCCTGCTTGGTAAAGCCTCACCCATTGCGGCTTTCCTGTAGTCGAAAAGTGGTAACTAATCTGTTTGCCATCTAACTTACCTGCCTTATACCAAGCGGTTTCATTGAGTTGGTTGTTTAACGTCGAGAAGCTATAGCCGTGCTCGAGTCCATCTTGATACTGAGTCACTCTATAAAACGCCTTGCCATAAGCATAATTGGTCGCTATGCCAGTAAACAGCTTGCCTCGATAAGACTCAGGGCAATCACTTTGATATTGCGCGCTGCAGCGAGTTTGCTCTAAATCGTCCTCACTAACCGGAAGCTGTATATCATTGCCGCATGCCGATAGTAACCACACACTTATCAGCAGCATTAATAGGGACGTTATTCGCTTTAATCTTTGGGTATACAGCATAATCATTACTCAATGTGGTTAGAGGTATTTGGCTGGCAAGCCTAATACACAAAATAAAACACGTTGATAAAACATCAACTTAAACAGCTGCACAATACACAGAGTTAACTGGGTTCTCAAACTGCCTTGGCAATTACGCTGACTTTATTGGCAGTTTCGCAACTCAAATCACTATATTCTGTCAAAGTTAGCCAAAACACCCATCCTCAGGCCGCTCCAAGGCAATGATTAACGCTAGTTAATTTCACTTCCACAATTAAAAGCGTATAGTTTTTAAGTACTCCAATCAGTTCCGCTACACTCTTTATTATGGAACTATCTTATTATAGAACCATCACAGCAAACCATATCTGATGAGGAAAACTCAATGACACAGCTCTGTTCACTCGCACAATCAGGCGTTTTATCTAATCCAACATCTCATGTGGAATACCTCACTTTCTGCCTAAAAGATCACTCAGACCTTGCAAAGCAAATAGGCGATGGTATCGCTGCGATAAATGGCATTGAGAAGTCGATTAATCAAAAAGACTTAACTGCAGGGTTAAACATATCCATTGGTTTTTCCGCAAATGCTTGGCCACAACTATTTCCAGATCAACCTATGCCTGCAGAGCTACATCAGTTTCCAGCCATGAGTAACGGCGAACGGCAGTTCCCCTCAACCTCTGGTGATATTTTTGTGATGATTAAGTCAGAGCGAATCGACTTGAACTTTCAGGCAGCGAAATACATCCGCAATGGTTTTGAGGACATTGCAACACTGAGCGAAGATATTCAAGGTTATAAGTATCTAGATAATCGCGACATGATTGACTTTGTTGATGGCACAGAAAACCCTACGGGTAATGAGCGCGTAGAGTCAGTATTAGTTGCTGCTGACATTGCATTGCACCAAGGCGGCAGTTACTTGCACGTACAGCGCTATATTGACCGCCAAGCAGATTGGGATAAGCAGTCAACAGAATACCAAGAACAGGTTGTTGGCCGTACCAAGATGGATAACGTTGAGCTAAGTGATGAAGCAAAACCTGCTTGGGCGCATAATGCTAAGAGTAAAGTTGAGATTGATGGTGAAGAAATTAAAATGCTTAGACAAAACCGTCCATACGGCAATGCGATGGAGCACGGTACTATGTTTGTTGGCTTTGCCGCCACACCGTCTATTATTGAAACCTCTCTAAGCCAGATGATCCATGCCGACGAGAATGGCCACTATGACCGCCTACTCGACTTTGTAGAAGCCAAAACAGGGTGTTTATTCTTTATGCCATCTAAGGCTTTTTTAGATCAATTTGACGACGAATAAATACTTCACTACTCACCCTGACGTTACGTTGAACGTTAGGGTGAGTTGATTCTTTTTATCACCGTTTTTAAACAAGCCGCTTGAGTCTTAATCAATAAAAGCGTTACTATCCGCGCCCAAACTTTTCCTTTAGCAATTTATTGATTGAGAAAGATGAACTTCTCCTCACCTTTACTGACTATTAAGCCTATCAGCAGTGACAACCTGCCAGTATTACTTACACTACAACTCAAAAGCAATCAATTGGGGTTTATAGAGTCCATTCCTCACTGCCTACAAGAGGCTAAAGAAGACTCTCGTTATACTCCCGTTGCGCTGTGTTGTGATCAACAAGTGGTAGGATTTGCTATGTATGGCTTGTTTCATGAGTCCAAAATGCAGCGAGTCTGGTTCGATCGATTTCTAATCGCTCAAGACTACCAAGGTCGAGGTTTAGGCGAAGCCTTTGCTCAATTGCTGTTAGCGTTTCTATTTAGCCACTTTCAATGCCAGCAAATTTTCTTAAGCGTTTACCCTAATAACCATGGGGCTATCGCTTTATATCGTAAGCTAGGTTTCGAGTTTACCGGCGAGCAGGACATCAATGGTGAGCATGTAATGCTTCTAAATTCATTACAAACTCAAGATCAAGATTCTAAGATCACCGTGGCAGTAGCATAGTGCACCTCATCAGCGATAGAGATGTGTGCATGCTTGCCACCCAATAAAGCTAACCTTTGTGCAGCTCCGTCACTAAAAGCGATAAGTGGTGCGCCATTTTCATTATTGCTGATCTCAATATGCTGAAACGACACCCCGCGGCCAATGCCGGTGCCAAGCGCCTTAGCTGCAGCTTCTTTAGCGGCAAAACGCTTAGCCAGATATCGCCCAGGATGGGATGATGCAATAAAGAGCGTAAACTCGGCTTCCGTTAACACTCGCTTGGCCAAACGACAAGTTAATAACGCGGCATCGCCAGCAGCAGGAATACGCTCCTCAATCCGAGCAATCTCCACAATATCAGTGCCTAAACCTACAATCATAACCTTTACCTATTTAAACGGAGCCAATGTTTTCAGAGCGAATAGCGCTTCTGAATAAACAAAAGCCGAGAACGCATGTCTCGGCTTTAATAAACAGTATTGGACTGCAGCTTATTCGCCGCGACGTCCTTCAAGCATAAGTTGCTTCATATCACGTACGGCTGTAGCTAAACCATCAATGGCTGCACGAGCAATAATCGCGTGACCAATATTTAGTTCGTAGAGCTCAGGGATTGCCGCAATCGCTTTTACATTATGATAATGTAAGCCGTGGCCAGCATTAACAACCAAGCCCTTTCCATGAGCATACGTCGCCATTTCGGTAATACGTTGTAGCTCAGCCGCTTGCTCTATATCGTTTTTGGCATCGGCGTAACAACCGGTGTGAATTTCAATCACAGGTGCGCCTACCGTAACAGCGGCATCAATTTGAGTTTTATCAGCATCAATAAACAAAGATACTTTAATCCCCTCTTGAGTCAGTCGCGCTACCGCAGCTACAATTTTATCTTGCTGGCCTGCAACATCAAGCCCGCCTTCGGTAGTTAACTCTTCACGTTTTTCCGGTACTAAACACACATAAGCAGGCTTAATATCGCAGGCGATATCGAGCATCTCTTGTGTCACCGCCATCTCAAAATTCATACGCGTCTTTAAGGTTTTCGCCAATGTATAAACATCGCGGTCGATGATATGACGACGATCTTCACGCAGGTGAATAGTGATACCTTCTGCGCCAGCATGTTCAGCGACGGCTGCAGCATGAACTGGATCTGGATAGTTTGTACCGCGTGCTTGACGTAAAGTCGCAATATGATCGATGTTAACGCCCAATAAGATCCGGCCCATGATTGTTCCTTAAATAATAAGCTGAAATGAAAGCAGATATTGTACTAATAGGGTGACGGTTTAGCCAGTCCATGGGTAAGAACGGTATTGAATTTATCTTATCTTGTTCTCAGTCTAATCTTATTCTAAGTCTTGTCTTGCTTAATAAACAAGCTTCTCGAGTACAGTGGTTTATCGCCAAGTATTGGCGCGAGCAACTGCCGCATCAATTTTTTTGCCTCGCCATAGTGCTCAGCCGTTAATGTCTGCTGATTTAACGCCACTAACATTTCACCGGTAAAAAACTTATGCTGATTAAACGCTGTGGCAATCACAGGTGTAAAACCATGCGCCTGCTCTAATCGATAAAAGCCACTGGCAGTGATTGGCGCATCACTGGGATCGAAATCCAGTGATGGCATAGTGCCGAGTTCTTTTAAGAGTGCATGTTCGAAATACCGAAGCAAACTTTGATCAAATCGAGTCGCCATACCGATTAAGGTGCGATGGTAATCATAAAACAAGTTCTCAGCGTTATGCTGCCCGCTTAAGCAACGGATCAGTAGTTCATTTAGATACAGCCCCGAATATAGACAATCACCCGTTAGTGGCACAGCCGGGCTTGCAGCTTCTACTTGCTTTAAGTTCTTAAGTTCTGACTTTCCTTGTAACTGAAAAATCAACGGTTGAAAAGGCTGCAAAATACTGCGAATCGAGTTCTTAGCACTACCGAGTCGCGCCACAGCATCGACACGGCCTTTACCGTCAACCAGTAAGTTAACGATGACGCTGGAGTCACGAAAATGTCTGCTGTGAAGAACGTAGCCACGCTCCATGATTATCTCATTCCAATAAGTGAATAAACCAAGACAGTTACTAACATCATAAAGCCAAACCTTGTCGTGACCAAAACTAGTTAACTAGAAAGCTGCGCGATTAAACTGACAGAGCAGAATATAAAAATGCCTCTTCTTATTGCTAAAAAGAGGCACTTTCTCAAATCTAAGTATCGATATAAAGACTGAAAATTCAGCCCCGATCGTAAACTTACGCTTTACTCGTCGCCGTAACCTAAGCTACGCAGTGCACGCTCGTCATCAGCCCAACCAGATTTGACTTTCACCCACATCTCTAAGAAAACCTTGTTATCGAACAAGACTTCCATATCAACACGTGCTGCAGAGCTGATCTTCTTGATACGCTCACCTTTGTTACCGATGACCATGCGCTTTTGCGTTTCACGCTCAACAAGTACCAAGGCATTAATCTGATAGACACCGTTTTCCATCATCTTAAACTGCTCGATTTCTACCGTACAATCATATGGCAGCTCATCACCTAAGAAGCGCATTAACTTCTCACGAACAATTTCAGATGCCATAAACTTTTGCGAACGGTCAGTCACATAATCTTCAGGGAAGTAATGTGCCGATTCTGGCAGTGATGCCACAGACATATCGAGAATACGCTGTACGTTAGTGCCCTGCGTTGCAGAGATCGGCAAGATCTCATCAAAAGGAAACTTCTTCGATAATTCTTCAAGATATGGGAATAACGCTTCTTTATCTTTAATATTATCGACTTTGTTGATTGCTAGAATCGTTTTACGGCCATCATCACGGCTCTGAAGCTTACGCAGCACCATTTCATCATCTGGCGTCCAGTTCATACCGTCAACAACAAATACCACTAGAGCGACTTCTGCCAGTGAACTTGCCGCAGCGCGGTTCATCAAACGGTTAATCGCACGCTTCTCTTCCATATGAAGACCCGGCGTATCAATAAACACCACCTGCCGCGGACCATCGGTATGAATACCCATGATACGGTGACGAGTTGTTTGTGGCTTCTTAGAGGTAATACTGATCTTCTGGCCCAACAACTTGTTGAGTAGCGTTGACTTACCCACGTTTGGACGACCAACGATAGCGACCATGCCACAATAAGTCACAGCATACTTAACTGCTGATGACGGATTGTTCATATTAGCCAGTAATTCGTCTAAGCTTGGCTCGTGGCTTTCAGGTAAATCTTTGTTGTCACTCATTTCTTCATTAACTCCAACACTTGAGCAGCAGCACTTTGTTCGGCTTTTCTGCGTGAACTGGCTACTCCAACAGCAACTTGGCTCAAGTCTTCAACAATACATTCAACGGTGAAAGTCTGCTCATGAGCATCACCTTCAGTATGGACCACTTTATAAATTGGTAGTGGTTTTCTAAACTTCTGCAAATGCTCTTGCAACAAAGTTTTGGGATCTTTTTGGTTTACAGGCTCAATCACCATTAAACGTGATTCATACCACTTAAGCACTAATGAGCGACACTTCTCAATTTCTGAATCAAGATAAATCGCGCCAATAATGGCCTCCACCGCATCAGCAAGAATAGACTCACGTCTAAATCCGCCACTTTTAAGCTCACCAGGTCCAAGCTTGAGGTAATCGCCAAGCTTAAACTCAATCGCAATTTCGGCCAGCATCTTACCGCAAACCAGTGTGGCACGCATACGGCTTAAGTCGCCCTCTGTCGCTGTTGGAAATTGATGATATAAAGCATCAGAAATGACGATTGAAAGAATTGAGTCCCCTAAGAACTCTAATCTCTCGTTATGCTTATTAGACGCACTACGATGCGTTAACGCCTGGTCTAATAATGCTTTTTCGTTGAACTCATACCCTAAGGTACGGCACAAACGTGGAATATTTTTAATCGGTTCCATATTACTCAATTCCGCCTACACGGTTAAAGCGAACCCCAGTTGGGATCCAGGTCGGCAAAAAGTCCGCTGGTGCTCTGTCAAATTCAAAGCTTATCCAAATAGCGACAGCTTTACCCACTAAGTTCTGTTCAGGAACAAAGCCCCAAAAACGGCTATCCGTACTATTGTCGCGGTTATCACCCATTACAAAGTATTGGCCTTCTGGCACCACAAACTCTGTTAATGGCACGTTTTGCTGACGGAAGTAATGGCTAATTCTATCGGGTATAGATGGGTTGATAAGAATGTCATGACTAATATCACCCAACTGCTCTTTGTAACGAATTAACGGTGTACCATTTTGAGAAAACTCGCCACGATTTACCAAGGCTCTATCAACCATCTTAAGCTCAGGACAAGGACTTTGCCCCTCTGCACACGCTGGCTGGATATAAAGCTCTTTATTTCTGTAAATGATACGGTCCCCCGGCAAACCGATAATACGTTTGATGTAATCGATTTGTGGATTCACCGGATATTTAAATACTGCAACATCACCGCGCTCAGGCTTGCCAGTTTCTTTTAGCGTTGTACGCCATACAGGATCTTTAATCCCGTAACTAAACTTCTCAACCAAGATAAAATCACCAACCAGTAGAGTTGGCATCATAGAGCCCGATGGGATCTGAAAGGGTTCGTATATAAAAGAGCGTAAGATCAATACAAACGCGATAACAGGGAAGATAGACTTCGATGTTTCAACTAGTGCAGATTCGCGCATGATCTTATCAACACTTTCTTCACTCAAGTCAGCTTGTGCAGCTTGAGCCATTGCCAACTTTTCACGGCGCTTAGGCGCAAAAAATAGGGCATCAGCCATCCACACTAAGCCACTGCTTAATGTCACTAACACCAATATAAGAGAAAAATAGGCTGCCATTATTAATTAACTCCTGCCGAACATAGTCAGTTTTATGGCAAAAATGCCATTGTCATTAAGGTTATACGCCAGTAATGAAAGCGCCGCAAATTGCGGCGCTCAGTCTAGCGATATATTAACAATTCTTAACGAATTAGTTTAATCGTTAAGCTTCAGTACCGCTAAGAATGCCTCTTGTGGCACTTCAACGTTACCAACTTGCTTCATACGCTTCTTACCTTCTTTCTGCTTGTTCAGTAGTTTCTTCTTACGAGATACGTCACCACCGTAACATTTAGCCGTTACATCTTTACGCATAGCCTTAATCGATGAACGAGCGATGATCTGGCTACCAACAGCCGCTTGAACCGCAATATCAAACATCTGACGAGGAATAAGCTCTTTCATCTTATTCACAAGGGCGAGACCCTTAGAGCGGATCAATCCTTTATGAATGATCATCGCTAACGCATCGACTCTGTCACCGTTAATCAAGATATCTAGACGTACCATGTCAGCAGGCTCAAAGCGGATAAAGTTATACTCAAGCGATGCGTAGCCACGACTGGTTGATTTTAGACGGTCAAAGAAGTCCATTACCACTTCAGCCATTGGCAATTCGTAGGTCAAAGCCACTTGGTTACCGTGGTAAACCAGGTTAGTTTGTACGCCACGTTTTTCAATACATAAGGTAATAACGTTACCTAAATACTCTTTAGGTACCAGAATGTTAGTTTCAACAATCGGCTCACGCATTTCGGCGATGTTATTTATCGCTGGCAGATCAGATGGGTTATCGACATAAATAGTCTCACCATTGGTCTGAACAATTTCATACACTACTGTTGGTGCTGTAGTGATAAGCTCTAGGTTATATTCACGCTCTAGACGCTCTTGAATGATCTCCATATGGAGCAGACCCAAGAAGCCAATACGGAAACCAAAACCTAGTGCAGATGAGGTTTCTGGCTCAAAAAATAGAGATGCATCATTAAGGCTTAACTTGTTCAGCGCGTCACGGAAGTTCTCGTAATCGTCGGTAGAGATAGGGAACAAACCAGCATAAACTTGCGGTTTAACCTTTTTAAATCCCGCTAGTGCTGTTTCTGCGCCGTGCTTAGAGTGAGTCAAGGTATCACCAACGGGGGCACCATGGATCTCTTTAATACCTGCGATAACGAAACCTACTTCACCGGTTTTTAGCTCAGTAGTATCAGTTTGCTTAGGTGTAAAAATACCGACACGATCAGCATTATAGTTCTGCCCTGTAGACATCACTTTAAACTTATCGCCCTTCTTTAATACGCCATTTTTAATACGTACTAAAGACACGACGCCTAAGTAACTATCAAACCAAGAGTCGATAATCAGCGCCTGAAGTGGTCCTTCTGGATCGCCTTGTGGTGGTGGGATCTGCGCCACAATCACTTCTAGAACGTCTTTAATGCCGATACCGGTTTTAGCAGAGCAACGCACAGCGTCTGTCGCTTCAATACCGACGATATCTTCAATTTCTTCAGCGACACGGTCTGGATCAGCCTGCGGTAGATCGATCTTGTTCAGAACAGGAACTACGTCCATATCCATCTCAAGAGCGGTATAACAGTTTGCTAGGGTTTGTGCCTCAACGCCTTGACCCGCGTCAACCACTAATAATGCGCCTTCACATGCTGCAAGCGAACGTGATACTTCATACGAGAAGTCAACGTGGCCTGGCGTATCAATGAAGTTTAACTGGTAAGTTGCACCATCATTGGCTAAATAATCCAAAGTGACACTTTGGGCTTTGATGGTAATGCCGCGCTCACGCTCAATGTCCATCGAGTCGAGAACCTGTGACGCCATTTCACGATCAGTTAAGCCACCGCATTCTTGAATAAGGCGATCTGAGAGTGTTGATTTGCCGTGGTCAATATGGGCAATAATTGAAAAGTTTCTAATATGCTTCATTATGCTGGGATGACTTAACTCGAAGTTGATAAAAATTTTAAAGTGCAGAATTGTACCCGATCGCAGCTTTAATACCAATTTTTATAGTGTGATTACTGAGGAAAATAACTAATGGACTGTAATATGGTGTAGTTAATTAGTTATCTCGATTGGCTTGCCTAAGGACTTGATGATAACAGGCTGCGCCTGTGCTTCTAATCTCTTGGCCGCTTTTTTGCCGATGGCCCAGAAACAGAAGCTACCGCCTAGCGCTCCCGATATCGATAACAGATCGGAAGCACCGCCCAATAATGAGCCGATTTGGTTTGCGCCAAAGGCACCAATAAATAAACCGATTAGCGGTAAAATATAGACTAGCGTTGCCGCTTTTAAGATCACACTTTCTGGTAAACCCAGTTTTAAGCGCTCACCTTTAATAAACTGCTTATCACTTTGAATTGAAAAGCGTTGTACTTTAGGAGCAAAAGCTTTTGACACAGCAGAAGTGCCACAGGAATCGCCACTCTCGCAGTGATTACAGGCACTTTTCATTTCAACTTCTACAACGACCCAACCAGAGTTGCCATTGGCGACAACTCTAGCGACTTCTTCCATCATGATAACACCTTCATTATTGCAACATGATGCTTTTAGCAATTCGGCTTAACGTTTCAGCGGGGACTTTACCGACAGCGACCACCTCAGCATTACCGACTCGCTCGGTAGCTAGAGATAGGCCATTACGGGTAACTAACTCTTCAGGTAGTGGTGCTTCACCGGCCTTAGCCACATAAACAGATATATTGGCTAATCCATCACTAATGGCAATGTATTCTACCGCTTCTTTGCTACCGATTAACCTATGCTGATCTTTGACTAACACTTTAAAACCTGCAGGTAGCCAACTAAATTGCCAATTCTCACCACCCTCTCGGTCTGATTGAGACATTACGGCTGGCCACTCTTGCTTATAGGCTTCTTTTAAAATAGCAGGGACTTCATCAAGCACTAGCAACTCAACAACTAACAGCTGCTCCAGTAGTTGTTTGTCGCCGCTTATCATATCGAAACGCAGCGGCAAATAGGTATCCATATCTAACCAGATCTGGTATCCATAGCGATTGTTATCGTTAGGGATAATGCGCACAAGTTGTCCTGGCCGACCCGCTATTCGGCTTCGTCCGCCTAAGACAAATTGATAACCGGCTTCAAGCTTAGAGACGTCGTCGGCAAACGCGCTAGGTATAACCCCTTGAATTCGAGATGCATACACGCTGTAAGCAGGTTGGTCATGCTCGATAAAAGTGACAGTATTTCCCACTCGCACAGCATTTTTAGGCGGTCCGTTTAGATGCTCTAAAAAAGCCACTTCTTCGTCATTAACTTTACCGTGTACATAAACCAGCGGGCGGATATGATCAGCTTGAAGTTGGATAAGAGATATTTTAAATTCTTGTTCTCGCAGGGCTTGGCTCATATTTTCTAGCCAAGCTTTGGCGGGCATATCTTCCCGCGCCATCGCGGGAAAACTCATGGCTAAAATAGCCAATAGGATTAGACGCAAGCTAACTCCTCATTATTGAGCAACAGGTGTGGTATCGACCTCACTATTGTCGTCGATATTCACTCCATTATTCAATCTTTGTTGCAACATATGATCTTGGATATAGGCATTAATACGGCGACGCTGGTCGACAACCTGATCATTAGTATAACTTTGGTTCTGCTGTACGGCACCAGTTTGTAGGCTAACTGGAGATGCACTACCAATTAATGGGCGCGTATTAAGCACAGGCAACGGAGAGTTGTCCATTAATGTATCTTGGTTATAGTTTTGCACACCGACAACCGCAACCATAGCAACAGTAGCAGCAATAGCGTATTGGCCAAATTGCTTAAACAGTGGAATAACTTTACCACTCGATGTGCTTGTTGACGCCTTAGCTGCAATAGTTGGCTGAGGCGCAACAATTGCAGGCTCTTCATCAATAGCAGCCATAATGCTAGCGCTAAGATCCAAAGACATCGTCTTTGGCAGCTCACCACGCATCGCATCACCAATCATATGATAATCACGCCACTGCTCATGTGAATCTGCGTCAGCCGCTAATTCAGCTAACGTGTGCTCATCAATTTCACCATCGACAGCAGCAGATACCCATTCCTGACCTAATTTATCCATTATTCACCTATCTTTATTTAAGATGCTAACGTTCTAGCAACGGCTTAAGCTTTTTATCGATTGCTTCTCGTGCTCTGAAGATCCGCGATCTCACAGTGCCTACAGGGCAATCCATAACATTGGCTATCTCTTCGTAACTCATACCATCAAGTTCTCTGAGTGAAATAGCCATCTTCAATTCTTCTGGTAATGTGTCTAAGGTATCAAAAACAACCTTTTGAATTTCTTCTGACAATACGAGACGTTCTGGGGAGGCAAACTCCTTTAACGCATCACTGCCATCATAATATTCAGCTTCTTCAGCATCGACATCATTCGCTGGGGCGCGACGCCCTTGAGCGACCAGATGATTTTTCGCAGTATTAACTGCGATGCGGTACAACCAAGTATAAAACGCACTTTCACCACGAAAATTTGGTAGTGCACGGTAAGCTTTAATAAAAGCTTCCTGCGAAACATCTGCAACGTCGGCCTGATTTCGTACATAACGAGATATCAGATTGGCGACCTTGTTTTGATATTTTTGTACCAAAAGGTTAAAAGCGTTTTTGTCTCCACGCTGTACGCGCTCAACTAACTGTTGATCACTTATTTGTCCACTCATCCGAGCCGACTACTCCTAAATCTAATACTGATTTCTCAGCCGCTCGAATCATATTCACTTATGTAGACTAGCGCGTTTCAAAAAAGTTCTAAAAAATTTTGCAAAGATGTGATTTTCTTTTATGGAAGCAATGATTTTTTATATGCGACCTATGAAAGTATCCATATTCAGCGCCATGGTTTAACATAGTCGGACTCCCAGATAACTCTATGATACCTGATGAAACAAGTAGTTGAACACCAATCTGACGTTTTGGTTATCGGCAGTGGTGCTGCCGGTCTCACTTTAGCTTTGCATCTTGCTGAAAAATCAAAAGTTATTTTGCTTTCCAAAGGTCCACTTAGCGAAGGCTCTACCTATTATGCCCAAGGCGGTATCGCTTCAGTCTTTGACGAAGACGACACCATTGAGTCTCATGTAGCCGACACGCTCGTTGCCGGAGCAGGGCTTTGCGACGAGCCTGTCGTGAAATTTACAGCTGAAAATGCCAAAGCTGCAATGCAGTGGTTAATTAACTGCGGCGTCGCATTCGATAAAGAAGAAGTTCCTGCAGGCAGTACAGCTGAAGCGCCTTATCACTTGACTCGTGAAGGTGGCCATAGTCACCGACGCATTCTACATGCCGCCGATGCCACAGGCAAAGAGGTCCAAGTCACCCTGCAAGACCAGGCACGTAATCACCCGAATATTCGAGTGCTCGAACGTTATAATGCCATTGATTTAATTACCACCCGAAAATTAAGTCGCCCAGGAAATCGCGTGCAAGGTGCCTATATTTGGAACCGAGATGAAGAGCATGTTGAAACCGTTAAGGCACGATTTGTCGCGCTAGCAACTGGTGGCAGCTCTAAGGTTTACCAGTATACATCTAACCCTGATATCGCTTCAGGTGACGGCATTGCCATGGCATGGCGCTCAGGTTGTCGTGTCGCCAATATGGAATTTAACCAATTTCATCCAACTTGCCTCTATCATGCTGATGCGAGAAATTTCTTATTGACCGAAGCGCTGCGCGGCGAAGGCGCGTTTCTACGTCGCCCCGATGGCACCCGCTTTATGCCAGAATTTGATGAGCGCGCAGAGCTTGCACCGCGTGATATTGTTGCCCGTGCAATCGACTACGAGATGAAACGCTTAGGTTCAGATTGCGTTTATCTGGACATTACCCACAAGCCTGCTGATTTTATTATTAAGCACTTCCCAACTATCTATAAGCGCTGTTTAGAACTCGGTATCGATATCACCAAAGAGCCGATCCCTGTTGTACCTGCTGCGCATTATACCTGTGGCGGGGTAATGACAGACCTACATGGACAAACTGACCTTAATGGTTTGTACGCGATTGGCGAGGTCGCTTACACAGGACTTCACGGTGCTAACCGTCTGGCCAGCAACTCACTACTTGAGTGTTTGGTATTTGCTAGGGCCGCTGCAGAGGATATTGAAAGTCAGCTAGGTAAGATCCCGATGCCGGGCACTTTACCCGCTTGGGATGAAAGCCAAGTGTCTAATTCTGATGAAGAAGTGGTTATTGCCCATAACTGGCACGAGTTACGCTTATTTATGTGGGATTATGTCGGCATTGTTCGTTCTGATAAACGACTTGAGCGCGCATTACGCCGCTGTGTCATGTTGCAACAGGAAATTCAAGAGTATTACAGCAACTTTAGAGTCAGTAATAACTTGTTAGAGCTGCGTAACCTGGTCCAAGTTGCAGAGCTTATTATTCGCTGCGCTATGGAGCGTAAAGAAAGCCGGGGCTTGCATTACAACATAGATCATCCAAACAAGGATGCATCACCAAAACCAACGATTCTACAGCCCGATTAGCCCCAGTCGTTAACCCTTGCAGTCTATGTAATGCTAATAAAGCATTGCCGTTAACTATAGCGGTTAGCCTTTCACCTCTGACTGGCTAACTGAAGCAGACGACATAGATGTCGATAGTTTGTGTCGTCTAGCATATCCGCCCACACCACTAATCTTGTACTTCGCTTCGCGAAACTAATATCAAACATCACCGCAAAAGGCGTAATAACAGGTTTGCCTTTTACTACGAAACCTATGTTCCCCTCAAGTTTACCACCGCCGTCGGCTCTAAGAACAAAGCGACAACGCCAGGTTTTTAAGCGCCATATCTGCCATATAAAGAAAATACAACATGCAATAAACAGCAATGCTTTGAGTAAGATATAAGAGATGTTTTCAGCGTAAGGCCAAATAAGAAAAGAGCTTAGACAAACAAGAGCAATAACGGCCAACGAGAGACGTTGACCGAAAGAGGTTCGAACATCAAAACTATGCTGCTGGACGTCCACGAACCCTAATAATCATTTCTGCAAACTCAGGATCATTGCACACTTCGTGGCCCATAAACCAAGCGAACAGCTCAGGATCTTCGCATTCGAGTAGTCTGACAAAAGTGTCTTTATCTTTGACCGACATAGCTTCATATTGCTGTTCAACAAAAGGTTGAAACAATACATCTAGCTCAAGCATACCTCTGCGGCACGCCCACTTAACTCTCGGTAATTTCATAGGTTCTTGGCTTGAATCAGACAAAGTAAAACTCCAATCTTTGATAGTGCCGCTAGTGTAACAGTTGCTTATAACGCTTGCCTAGCCTTAGTGTCGTAACTCAATAAACGTTTTACTTTTAGAGCCTTGCAGCTAGGCCATAACGTGAAAAAACCGTCCAATATAGCGTTAAACACTAGCCAATATTAATACCTTATAACTGCTGTACGGTCAGGTCATTACCTGCAAATAGATCGCTAAAGTCAGTCTCTAAAAGCCGCTTAACCGCTGGATGCTGGATCATTCTTTCTGCAAACATCACATGGTAAACCTCTTTAATTTCAGATGTTTCACCTAGCAGCGTCATACCGTGAGCTAATATATCTTGCTTATAAATTGACGGTGCTACAAATATTCCCTGCTTGAAAAAACCAAATGATTTCATCATGGCGGCATCATCAAATTCACCGAGAATACTCACATTAAGTGCTTTCTCGTCAAACCAACGCACTAATTGCTGCCCAAGAGAACTCCGTCTACCTGGGATCAATAACTTGCCTTGCTCTAAACATTGCGGAAAAGGCTTAGAGTAAGTTTCAGCGGAGAAAAATGCCACGCCAGACTCACCTAGCTGCTTAGAGAAAATCTCAGGGTATTTAAGGCTTTCACCCGCGCAATCCGATAGGATCATATCTAGTTTATGTTCGCGTAATCGTGCCATCAAGTCTTCGTGAGTCGACTCATAACACGCTAAATGCATTGAACCATCGCTGGGTACTACAGACAATAAGACTCGGCTGGTCAATGCTTTTGACAGCGCTGCAGCAATACCGACCTCAAACAAGATGTTCTCATCTTTTTGGTAGTTCAGCAGATCGAGCATCTCATAGCTTAAGCTAAACATTTTATCGGCATAACGAAATACCAACTCACCTAACTCAGTCGGCTCTAATGACCGTCCCACTCGCTTGAACAAGCTGCCATTAAGGCTAGCTTCCAATACACGTATTTGACCAGTAACCGTCTGCGGAGTTAAGCATAATGCCTCTGCAGCCTTAGCAACCGTGCCCTTTTTCTGGATCATCCAGAAGTAGTAAAGGTGATTGTAGTTTAGATTTGCCATGATTAACGCCACAGTATTGAAAATAAAAAAAGAGGCAACTTATTCAGTTGCCTCGTTAATTGACTGTGACTTATTTAAGACGCTGACAGTCCAATAAGCCTGACATAACACTCGTCAAATCATCAGTACGTTTTATTTCACCGCTTGAGAATGCTTCAGCTAATCCAGCAACAAGCGCATCACGGTCTGGGAGGTTATCCTCACAAAAGGTACGGTTAGCTTCCTGATAACGCTTACCACCTCGGTATTTAAGCGCGCGAGACTCGTAGCCATCACTTTCTAATCGTTTACCCACTGCCGCCCCTTTATACATCAAGGCTCCATCAACGACACCTTCAAGGTAGTTATGACAAACAACACTATTGATATCTTGATTACACACTTCAACCTGTGTTGCCGATGCCATTGAAGTAAAACCCAGACCAACGACTAATGCTAATAACCTTAATCTCATACTTTCTCTCCTTTTTCAGGTAGCACCTTAGATAACCAGAAATAACCTATGGTTGCAGATGCTAGTGATCCCAATAAAATCCCAAGTCTTGCATAGTCTCCGTACATTTGGCCCTCACCAGTAAATGCAAGTGACGAGATAAACATAGACATAGTAAAACCAATACCACACATAACAGCTACAGGAGTAATATGTCTCCATCCCATGCCATCTGGTAATACTGCCAGTTTAAGTTTTACTGCTATGAAACTAAATAGCATGATACCTAATGGTTTACCGATCAGTAGTCCAAGTGCAATACCTAACGGAACAGGCGATAGTAACGAGCTCAAGCTCATGCCGCTTAAATCTACACCCGCATTTGCGAAGGCAAATATCGGCAAGATCATGAAGGTGCTCCATGGGTGCAACCCGTGCTCTAAACTCTCTGAAGGTGACGAACCATCTTTTGCACGAAGCGGAATACAGAATGCGATAATAACGCCAGCAAGTGTGGCATGAACGCCTGATTTTAATACTGCAATCCACAATATCAGACCGAGTATTCCATATGGCGCTAATGCTGTTACACCTTTAACGTTAAGCCCTATCAAACCTAAAATTGCAACCGCAGCAATGATTAAGCTAATTGTCGACAGGTCCGTACTGTAGAAAAGTGCGATAATCACAACAACACCAAGATCGTCGATAATTGCTAGCGCCAATAAAAACACTTTTAACGCAACAGGAACTCGACTACCCAATAGCGCCATAATACCTAATGCAAACGCAATATCAGTTGCGGCAGGAATTGCCCAGCCTACCTGAGTGATAGGGTCTGAATAATTGAATATTAGGTAAACAGCAGCAGGGAAAAGCATACCGCCAATTGCTGCAAACGTCGGCAAAGAAGCCTGCGCTCGACTCGATAATGCGCCTTCCAATAGCTCTCGCTTGACTTCCAAGCCTATAAGTAAAAAGAATATCGCCATCAGGCCATCGTTGATCCAATGGATCAGTGTTTTATCGATATCTAGGCTGCCAACACGGACTTGCATTTCTGTTTCCAGAAAGCCTTGGTACATACCTGATAAAGGTGAGTTCGCCAAAATCATCGCTAATGCGACGGAAACCATTAAAATAATGCCGCCTGCCGATTCCTGGCTTAAAAAATTCCTAATTGCCCGTTCCATTTATACGCTCCATAAAATCTCAATACTGCCGAGTGTAGCTGAATACGATTAACCTGAATAATCGTTTGCGCCAACTACAAACATCGGTATATCCGAAGTATTGATTTAAATCCTAATATGCATAAGTACCAAACATCAATAGAATAATCACGCTTTATAAAGCCACAATAACAATAAAGCGTTGGAGATCACACTTTTTTAGGAAGTAAAACGGTGATCTATATTACAAGCCTATTATTCACACAATATAACAATTTAAAAAACAAACTTTTGACGATTCGAAAATAACGAGTATTTACTCAATTTTTCGTCAGGTAAATGCTGAATAAAGACTTAATATAAGCTTAAACCACTAAGATAATAGTAATTTATTAGTAGAGAGTTTCAAGCGGAGTATAAAAGGGAGGTAGCAAATCCACTTTCAGTGGTTTAATAAAATGTTAAAGCAAAAACTCGCCGTTAAGCGAGTTTATAGACGACCATGAATAGCAAAAATCTACACTGAAAATGGATAACTAATCGGTTCATGATGTTCATAACCCGTAACGTCAAAATCCTCCATTGTCACCCACGTTTCTAAATCTTCAAGTGACTTAATGTCCGGATTAATCACCAATTTCGGCGAAGCAAAAGGTTCACGTGTTAGTTGCACATTTTGCATCAGTTCTAGCTGATCTTCATAAATATGTGCGTTAACAATCTTATGGAATGCTTTGCCTGCTTTATAACCCGTAATTTGTGCCATCAAGGCTAGCAAGGTAAACACCTGAACTTGGTTAAAATTAAGGCCTAGCGGGACATCACAAGAGCGCTGAAAGCTGGTCAAATGAAGCGTATCACCAACTAAGGAAAAGTTATGAGTGTGCATGCAAGGTCTTAAACATCCCATGTGGAACTCACCAGGGTTGTAGAAGCTCAAGATCTCGCCTCTATCATCTATGCCTTTTGACAAATCATCAACAATTTTACGTAACTGATCGACAGTGCCACCATCTGGCTTACTCCAAGCACGGCCCTGCACGCCATAAACGCGCCCCATGTCATCAACGCCCTTACGATGAGGGTTGTTCAACCATGCTTGATTATCATTGGCATTAGCATCCCAGGTTTTTGCGCCAATTTTTCTAAAATCAGCAGCATTATCATATCCTCGGATATAACCCAGCAGCTCAGCAATTGCCGCTTTATAGAAACTTTTACGCGTAGTAATAAGTGGGAATTCATTTTTATCGACATGATAAACCAAATCAGCATTAATAACGGTAAGGCAACGCTTACCTGTACGGCTGTTTTCAACCCAAGTCCCTTCATCAATGATTCGCTGACAAAGATCTAAATACTGTTTCATGACTATCTACCTATAAAAAAAGATGCTGGGTTGTCTCCCAGCGCTAAACGAAGAAATACTACCGACATTTACCCAGTATAACATTATGCTAAAACAAGTTTCAGGCCCACAAGAGCAAGGAATACGGCAAAAAACTTCTTTAATTTTGCCGTAGGTAAATTAGTTGCGGCTCTTGCGCCCACAGGGGCCATCAACATCGATGTCGATACAATACCAATCAATGCCGGTAAATAGATATAACCTAAGGTCCATTCTGGTAAACCAGCAGCATCCCAACCTGCGAGTGTATATCCGATACTGCCAAATAATGCGATGAGTAAACCTGTTGCAGCAGAAAACCCAACCGCATTGCGCATTTGTAGCCCACACCAAGTTAAGAAGGGTACCAAAAGTACACCGCCACCAATTCCCATAAGCGCTGCGATAATAGCTATCGCGGTCGCTGCAAAGAACAAACTCATAGGCGATGGCATTGCTCGGTTTGATTCGGTCTTAAATGGAAAGGCCATCTGCACAGCCATCAAGATAACAAATACAGCAAATATTTGTTGCAGTGATTTCGCGGCAATCATTTCAGAAATAAAACCTGAACATAACGCGCCCAGCACAAAGCCTGGCAGCATAGACTTAAATAACGGCCAAGGAATATTACCCCTTTTATGATGCGCACGGGCAGATGAAAGCGAGGTAAGGATGATGGCCGCCAAAGAGGTTGCAATCGCGACATGGGGTAACTTTTCAGGTGTAATACCAACTTGGGGTAAAATATGCAGTAACGCAGGAACAGCAATCAGTCCACCGCCGATCCCGAGCAGCCCAGCCATAAAACCAATGCCTGCACCTAGCACTAAGCAAATACACAATATATATAGCCAGCTTTCCACAAGTACGACCTTTCGTTATTATTATTGATTAAGCTTAAATTATTCACTAACGGAATAACAAGTTATTGAGGCTTTTTAACTTATCACCGATAAAAGACCGCGTTGCTCACAATAATCACTGACTCGTTTTCTCACTTCATCGCCACTATTTAGGCATAATACTTTTGCTAATAATAAGCTTAACTCTTGCTGTGAAACACGTCTTAATAAGTAATTAATTCGCGCTAAACTAGCCTGATTCATACTTAATTGCTCATATCCCATAGCAACCAGCAAGATAGCACCAATAGGTTCACCCGCAAGCTCGCCGCAAACACTAATTGGCAGTTCGAGCTCATTACAGCGTTCGACTGCAAATTTGAGCGCTCTGAGAACGCCCGGGTGATAACTATCAAATAATGGGCTAACACTAGGGTTATTACGATCGACTGCTAATAGATACTGCGTTAAGTCATTGGAGCCTACTGAAACAAAATCTACCCGTTTAGCCACTTCATCTAACTGATATAGCAACACTGGAACTTCAAGCATGATGCCCACTTTCGGCATAGTGATCTGCTTACCAAGTTCTGAAGTCAGCTCCTGGCAAGCCTGTTCTAAATAGATCAAAGCTAAATCAATCTCTTCAAGATTACTGACCATTGGCAGCAAGATATGTAGCTGCTCAGTATCAATTGCCGCCTGTAGCATCGCTCTTAATTGAACTAGGAATAACTCAGGATGATCCAGCGATAATCGAATACCGCGCCACCCTAAAAACGGGTTATCCTCAATAATTGGGAAGTAATCTAGCGGCTTATCGCCACCCACATCCAATGTTCGCATCACCACAGGCTTATTACCGGCCGCCTTTAGCACCTTGCGATAAATTTCTAACTGCTCTATTTCACCAGGAAAGCACTGTTTGATCATAAACAGGATCTCAGTGCGATACAGTCCGATACCATCTGAGTCGGCGCCAGTTTCTGAATCAACGCTACTTAACAACCCGCTATTGATGTAAAGATAAATACGCTTACCATCAATTGTCACCGCTTTATGAGAGAGTTCTTGCGCGTATTGTCTTTGCTGCTCCTCTTGCGCCGCTATTAAGCTTCGATATTCAGACAGTACGATTCCTGATGGCTCAATAATGACCTGACCACGATTGGCGTTAATAATAATCTGCGACTTTTCTATATTGGCGCTTAATATGCCTTCAACACCTATAATCGCAGGTACTCCCATAGCCCTCGCTAAAATGGCCGCATGAGAGTTAGCACCGCCAAGCTCGGTGACGATCCCTGCTAATTTTTGTCTGGGAAACTCCGCTAATAAGGTGGTAGTGGCTTCACGAGTAATCAAGATCACTGGCGTTTGAGGCTCTAAAAAAATCTTATCCGGTTCAATTAACTGCCTCAGCACACGTTGGCCGAGATCTCTAATATCATTAGCGCGTTCTTTAAGGTAGAGGTCTGTCATCGAGCCGAAGTGTACGATGTAACGCTTGGAAACCAGACAAACTGCCGTTTCCGCGCTCCAGCCGGCTCTAACTTCTTTTATGTATTCTCCGCCTAAACTCGCTTTTTCAAGCAATAGCAGTAATGCCCTAAAAATCGAGGCAGCTTCTTCATCTTTTTCTCTATCGAAGCGTTGAGATAGCCCAACAAGCAGATCTTTGCACCGGTTCATTGCATCTTGAAGGCGCCTCTCCTCCTCATCAATTGATTTGGCCTGCCGCTCAACAAGATCAAATGAAATCTGTCCACCAAGCACCAAAGCTTGAGCTATCGCAATACCTTTGGAAGCCTGAGTGCCAGTGTAGTAACGCTGCTGCAAGTTAGTGGCAGATTTAACTCTATGAGTGACCCCCTTAATTGCAACGGCTAACTGAGCAGCTAGTGTCATCAAGAAGGCTTCTTCTCCTTCACTAAATTGACGAGCCTGCACTTGCTGAACCACGATAACGCCAATAACCGACTTTTGATAAACGATCGGCACAGCGAGAAAGGCGCTATAAGCTTCTTCTGAGACTTCTGGGAGTAATTTAAATCTTGGATGAGATGAGGCATCGGCTAAGTTAATAGCCTCTTCTCGCTGAGTAACTAAACCAACGAGACCTTGTGTAATGGGAATTTTTACGCGATTAACAGCTGTGGGCTCTAGGCCATCAGTTGCAGAAAGTACGAGTTGTTGTTCTTCTAATATATAGATAGAACAACACTCTGTAGCCATAGCTTGCTTGGTTTGCGTAACAAGCAGATCTAACGCGTTTTGAAGGTCGCGAGCTGACGCAACCGCCTGTGTTATATCTCTCAGTGTTTTTAGCACTACTGCAAACCTCCCTATTTAGCTTCTACGCATACCTCGTCTTCTATTGTTCGACTCTTTAACCTGCAAAGGTAAAGTGGTCACAGCAAACTCTTTCATGACTTTTCGGTAAACATCTCTTTTAAAAGAAACGACTTGTCTTACTGGGTACCAATAACTGACCCAACGCCAATCATCAAACTCTGGGTGACCACTGGCATTTAGGTCAATAGCACTTTCGGCACTTTTCAATTGTAGCAAAAACCATTTCTGTTTCTGCCCTATACACACGGGTTTACTATCTTGTCTGATTAACCGCTTAGGTAATCGGTAGCGTAACCATGATCGCGTAGATGTTAGAATTTGCACATGTTCTGGCTTTAATCCTACTTCTTCGTATAACTCACGATACATGGCTTCTTCTGCTGACTCTCCATCGTCAACGCCACCCTGAGGAAATTGCCAGGAATGTTGGCCAAAACGTCTTGCCCACATAACCTGCCCAAAGCGATTACAGATAATGATGCCCACATTTGCGCGAAAGCCGTCACTATCAATCACATGGACTCCGAACTATTAACTATTAATCTTTTGATTGTTTCACAAAGCGTGTCCGGCGGCAAATATCTGTTACACGCCAATCGTTGGATAAAATGACTTTTCTATCAACCTTATCAACAGAGAGCCAAATGAATAACTCATGATATCCACAAAAACTGTGGATATCTCTGTTGGAAACTCAATTAAAGTCTAATAACTTGCGCATTTACTATTGGTTTATTAATTTTACCTTAGGAGAAAAGCAAACAACAAGACACACAATAACAAAGACTTACACTGAGGTATAAAAACCAAAACACTGGCGAAAGCCAAAAGCGGTCACTTTTTAACCAGCGCATTTAAATAGCTTGAATCGCTAGATAGCCGAAAGGTGTTATTCACAAGTGCAACCATTTTCCGTTTAAAAAAAGCAAAAAAACCGCCTTTTAATAGATTGACAGATCACTTTGATTGCAGTAGTTATTGAATAAATATAAGTTATCCAACAATTCTGTGGATAACTATGTTGGAAAAACAGGGAAAGCAGTGGTGTAACTTAGTAAAAACTCAAGTCCAGATATGAACAACAATAAAGTTCCCCATGCAATTCACTTACTTAGGTATAATTTCTACCGTTAGCGCCCAGTGTTTAACTAGCTGTTCGTTTTTCACTCTTATTTGATATAACTGACTATTTAGGTAAAATTATGCCTATGAAGAAATCACTTAGCTCCCCAGAAAGCATCGAAGAACTGATGCAACGCGCCGAAGCCATGGCAGGTTTAACCTTAGGCCAGCTTGCAAATTATCACGATATTGAGATGCCGAATGACTTAAAACGTCATAAAGGCTGGGTCGGACAACTAATTGAATTAGAGTTAGGTGCCTTAGCGGGCTCAAGGCCTGAACAAGACTTTGTTCATTTAGGCGTAGAGCTCAAGACGATTCCAGTCAACCGACAAGGAAAAGTGCTCGAAACGACTTATGTAACGGTAGCGCCACTGACCAATATACAAGGGTTAATGTGGGAAAATAGCGTGGTTTGCCATAAGCTCCAACAGGTATTGTGGATCCCTGTTCAAGGTGACCGAGAGATCCCCTTAGCCGAGCGCCAGATAGGCTCACCTATTTTATGGCAACCATCTAGTGAAGAGAGTGAACTCCTAAAACAAGACTGGGAGGAGATCATGGAGTTAATAGCAATGGGCCAAGTCGACAAAGTCACAGCTCGACATGGAGAAGTGCTACAGCTACGCCCTAAAGCCGCGAATAGTCAGGTCGTTACAGATAGCATTGGCCGTGATGGACAACTCACCCAAACCAACCCTAGAGGCTTTTATTTAAAGACCCAATTTACCCAAAAAATACTTTCACAGCTGCTTTAAGTCTTTTTTTGGCCAAAACTCACACTCATTTGACCTAGATCACAAATACTACTAGTCAAAGTAGGGGAATATTCTATAAAATAGCGCCTCCTAAAATCGTGTAGTATTTGGATACCCCCTTAATAGTGAAAGCACATATACAAGCGAAAAAATTAGCCTTTGCTATATTCGCTTGGACTTTGGCCATGGCGGCTTTCGTATTTTTTAGATACGCGCAAACTCCAGAACTTCCACAGTGGGCCATTGGCTCCGCTGATTTAGCCACGCTTTCAATTTATATGGGCCTGATTTTCGGCAGCCTTCACTGGATGTCGAACTTAATTGCAGATTTCAGTGCTATCAATCGCTTACCATATGTTTTTTCAGTTGTTTTTAAAGGCCTGTTTTTATTGCTCGGCGCAACAACTTTGGCCTATATCACCCAATACCTCAACATGTGGGCCATTGAAAACCATATGACTACATTGCGCCAAATGTTAACAGCGCACATTCTTTATAGTCCTTCATTCCAGGCATTGATTGTCTATCTCGTTGTGGTGCGTGTCGGCCTAGCATTTATTGAGCAGATGGCACTATTAGTTGGCCCAAGAGTGCTACTTAATATTGGTTTAGGTAAATATCATAAGCCAAGATATGAACAGCGCTTATTTTTGTATTTAGATATGGTGGCATCAACCACTCATGCTGAATCACTTGGAGACTATCGTTTTAGCCGCTTAATCCAAGACAGTTTTAGTTTATTAGCCGATACGGTAACCAATAACGAGGCTGAAATTTATCGTTATATGGGGGATGCAGTTCTTATCCACTGGCCATTAAAAGACGGTATTAAAGAAGATCGATGCTTTAATATTTATCATGAGTTTAGTCAGCAACTCAGCTGGCAAAGACGCTACTTTGAAGAACAATATGGCTTTGTGCCTAAATTTAAGGCTGCGGCCCATTGCGGTCAAGTTGTTGCTGCCGTTGTAGGTGTGCAGAAGCAAGAGATTAGCTTCTTTAGCGATGTACTTAATACCTTAGCTCGGTTACAAGACCAATGTAACCCACTGGGTCAGCGAATGCTGATCTCTGGCTCGCTACAATCACGTCTTGAATATAGCGACTCACAGTACAACCTAAATAGCTTAGGACCAATCAAGTTAAAAGGTAAGCAACACTCCATCGAAGTCTTTGGTGTCACACCTAAACTCGCTAACTCTTAGCAATAAAAAAGCCGATAATTTTATCGGCTTTATTATTTATACCAACGACCTATTTATCAGCTTGCTCTAATAACTTTTGGATCTCTAATCCTATCGTTCTAAAGGTCAAAATTCGGCTTGATGTTTGGCGCCAAACTAATCCGATGTCGCGGTAAGGCGTCTCACCAGGCGGGGCCATCGTCGTTAAGTCTGTGTTATTCAAAATCCCCGCATCGATTGCCATCTGCGGTAAGAATGTTGTGCCTAGTTTACAGTTCACCATCTGTACTAACGTGTGCAGGCTCGTCGCTGCAAATGGGTTGATTTTAATACTCTCACCTAATTGACAAGCCGAAATGGCATGGCCTGTAATACAGTGCTCTGCTTGCAGTAAAAAAATACTTTCATCCGGTAAATCTTGATAGTCGATGGGTTCATGGATCTCATCGCTCAAATCTTTATGCACTACCATTTTGAAGGGATCAATACCAACCTTCATGCTATGAAAGCCACTCGTATCGACCGGAAGAGCCAGCAACAACAGATCGAGCTCACCTTTACCTAACGCGTCGATCAGACGATCGGTTGTGTCTTCTTTTAAGAATAGCGTTAAGTCTGGGTAAGCCTGCTTGCAATGTTGAACCACATTACTCAACAAAAAAGGCGCAATAGTAGGAATACAACCTAAGCGGATCTCACCAGTCATAGGCTCACCTTGATGCTTAACCAGTTCGACCAAATCATCAACATCAGTCAACAGCTTACGAGAGCGCATCACCACCTCTTCACCTATCGCGGTAAAGATAAATGACTTATGGTCACGCTCAATAAGCTGGTGACCTAACTGCTCTTCAAGGTTTTGAATGCCGCTAGACAAGGTCGATTGGCTGACATGGCATATTTTAGCGGCTCTGTTGAAGTTCTGTTCTTGGTGTAGATTCACCAGATAGAACAGATTCTTTAAACTTGGTAGATGTTTCATAAAATAGATTACCAGTGACATTATTTATCTAATCGTTCAATCTAACTCTACCATAAAACGCTAAGCCAACTCTGATTTAGAGCGGTTAGACTGTGAACTGAATCAAAAATGTACAAGATAATCTATTGATACTGTTTAACGACAGATAAAAAAATAGCGCAGTGGATAATCCAAACTGCGCTATTAATATTGAAGCTAGGTTAATTTAAGCCTTAGACTCCAAGTATTCTTTTAATTGCTGCAAGTCTTTTGAAGCGTATGCAACAATTTCATTCAACCATGCTTGGTGCTCTTGTTCCCAAGATGCTTCTTCGCCATGTTGTAATAGCTGGGCATATTGCTGAATACGTTTAAGGCCAACTGAACCCGCTGCGCCTTTGAACTTATGCGCTTCGCTACAAAGCGTATCTTTATCGTTAGCTTCTTGTGCACTGACTAGGTTGCCAACGTACTCTGGCATCAGTTGTTCAAACAAGACGACGCTTTTAAGTAGCGTACCTGCACCAATTGCACTGCAGTATTGCTCCAGTGTATTAAGATCCAGAATTGATTCTAATTCAGCCGTTGCCATTTAGGCACCTCTCAAAATATTGCCATGTATACAAAAATACGAATTTACCACATAATACCCGCTAAAATCACCGGTGCAACAACTACTGTCACACGAGGTTAAATTTACACCGATTTTAACACTTTACCAACCTATCATTAAATAAAGTAACCTTGCGGCTACCTTGCCAATCTGATACTTGAACGTTTTTCGCACAAAGCCCCTAACAGTTTAAACGCTATTTTTCAAATAGGTACCTTGACCGCCTTTTGCCTTCAGATCATCAACAATTGCCACAAGACCATTCCAACGATAGGCACACCAGTCTGGTGCTAACAACATAGGTTTTTTGGCGTAAGCGGTAACTCGATGGAAGATCACCTCTTTGGGGGTCCAGCGTATCAGTTCTCCCACGCTAAAAGCATAGGTTTCAAGCTCAAGTAAACTCATCTTGTCGTTACGCCATGCTTTGGCCATGGTGCTGCCTTCCACAATATGCAGCGGGTGCAGCTTAATGCCATCAACGCCGACGGCTAACACCTTATTTAAGGTTTCAAGATAGTCTTTATGGCTTTCACCTGGCAGCCCCAAAATCAAATGAGTACATACCTTAATGCCTAAATGACGCGCGCGCTTAACTGTATCTTCATAGGCAGCGAAGTCGTGTCCGCGGTTAATTTTCTTTAGGGTGTTGTCATTAGCCGATTGCAGGCCTAATTCTAGCCATACATCAACGCCATCATTTTGATAGCCAACTAATAGCTCCAGTACGTCATCAGGAACGCAGTCAGGCCGAGTGCCGACACAGAGCCCAACAATATCACTATCTTGTATCGCTTCATCGTACTTTTGCTTTAATACTAGGTACTCATCATAAGTACTGGTATAGGCTTGAAAATATGCAATATATTTCGATGACTTAGATGATAAGCGCTCACGCCCCTGATTAAGTTGCTCTTGAATAGAAAGCTCTGTTTTATGTTCATGACTAAACGAAGCCACATTACAATAGGTACAACCGCCCTTACCCAAAGTGCCGTCACGATTTGGACAAGTGAACTTAGCATCAATAGTCAGCTTACGGATCCGCTCACCATATTTTTGTTTGCATACACCACCGAAGGTATTAACGTAACTATCCAGTCCCAACTGCTCTATCACCTTGCGAAAAAATTTGCGCTATTTTAACCAGTTCCACAATTCATTAATTAGCGCTAGCTCAAATAACCGTAAAGACCACGCTTTACTATTAATGATTTCTTTACGTTACTAACGACTAACCTTTACTACACTCATGTTTATTTATGCATAAATACTCACAAGTAAGAGTGGTTATCATTTCACTGTATGTGCAATAAAAATCACTTTACCGAAAACAGATATAATCAACATTTTAGTTACAAATAGGCGACTAGAAAAAACCGTAAATTTCAAAATCCTTTTTATTCATAACGTTATACGTGAAGATCTGCAGTTTACGTTAAGGTAAACCGATTAATACAGGTGTATTAAACATCAATTGCAAGTTACTTTTTATGCAATAATTTGGTTTGACCTTTAACCCGCTTGAGGTTAATTTGATTGATTCGGGTGCATATCTATAGAGATTTTTTGCTTTATCTCCCGAGTTGTATCAGTTGAGGTTAGGGAGTGTAGTAATGAGCTTATATCATCCAAGTTTTGAGCGGGACAATTGTGGATTTGGGTTAATAGCCCAGATGGACGGTGAAGCAAGCCACCGTATTGTACGTACCGCGATCCATGGCCTAGACCGAATGAAGCATCGTGGCGGTATTGCTGCTGATGGCCGCACTGGCGACGGCTGTGGTCTATTAATGCAATTACCAATTAACTTCTTTAAAGCGATAGCCGAAGAAAATGAATGGCATTTAAGCCGTCGTTTCGCCGTTGGCATGCTTTTCCTTAGTCAAGATACTATCTTAGCTTCGCAAACCAAGCAGCTACTTGAACAAGAACTCCAAAAGGAAACCTTAAGTGTTGCAGGGTGGCGAAATGTGCCAGTTAATGCCGACGTACTTGGACCAATTGGTAAAGCGAGTCAACCACAGATAGTTCAAGTATTGATTAACGCCCCCATTGGCTGGCGAGAAAAAGACTTAGAACGACGCTTATATATGGCAAGGCGGCGTGTAGAGCAACAGCTTACTCACGATAAAGACTTCTATGTAGCGAGTCTTTCAGGCCAGGTCATCGTCTATAAAGGTCTGATGATGCCTGCCGACCTGCCTGCTTTTTATAGTGACTTGGCAGATATCCGCCTCCAAAGTGCAATCTGCTTATTCCACCAGCGCTTTTCAACCAATACATCACCTAAATGGCCGCTGGCTCAGCCATTTAGATATTTAGCTCACAATGGCGAAATCAACACCATTACCGGTAACCGTCAATGGGCAAGAGCGCGTGCTTATAAGTTTCACGCACCATTACTACCTGATTTACAGCAGGCAGCACCTTTCGTAAATGAAACGGGTTCTGATTCATCATCTCTGGACAACATGTTAGAGATGCTACTTGCTGGCGGTATGGATTTATATCGCGCAATGCGTCTATTGATCCCACCAGCATGGCAAAGTAACCCTGAAATGGATGCAGAGTTAAAGGCCTTCTATGACTTTAACTCGATGCATATGGAGCCTTGGGATGGTCCTGCCGGTATCGTAATGACTAACGGCCGTCACGCGGCCTGTGCCGTTGACCGAAATGGCTTGCGCCCTTCGCGTTATGTCATCACTAAAGACCGTATACTAACCTTAGCCTCTGAAGTCGGCATTTGGGATTACGCTGCAGATGAAGTGATCGAGAAAGGTCGCGTAGGACCCGGTGAGTTGTTAGTACTCGACACCCTTAATGGGCAACTTTATTCATCGTTTGAAATTGATAACGACTTAAAGCGTCGCCACCCATACAAAGAGTGGATGGCTAAAAATAGTAAAGTGCTTAAACCTGCAGAAGATTTTGGACCGAACGATCAAGGTAGACGTGAATTTGATGATGCCCAGCTGCTGCAATATCAAAAACACTTTGGCTATTCTCGTGAAGAGTTAGAGCAAGTTATTTGGGTGCTAGCTCAAAAAGGTGAAGAAGCCACAGGCTCTATGGGCGATGACACGCCGATGGCAGTGTTGTCGAAAAAATCACGTACCCTTTATGACTATTTTCGCCAAAAGTTTGCCCAGGTAACCAACCCACCTATTGACCCGCTACGTGAAAAGCACGTGATGTCGTTAACCACTTGCGCGGGTCGTGAGCAAAACCTATTCAACGAGACCACAGGTCATGCCTACCGTGTGATGTTTAACTCGCCAGTGTTGCTATATAGCGACTTCAACCAGCTAATGGCACTCGATAGCACCTACTACCGTGCCAATACCGTCGATTTAAACTATGACCTCAGTGAAGGTTTAGAAGCTGCCGTTAAACGTATCTGTGATGAAGCTGAACGTTTAGCGCGATCGGGTACCACCTTATTAGTGCTTTCAGATCGTGCAACCGCTAAATCTAAGCAAGTGATCCCAGCTGCTATGGCGGTTGGAGCAGTACAGCAAGTGCTGGTTGATAATAGCCTTCGCTGTGACACCAACATCATTGTTGAAACCGCATCAGCCCGCGATCCTCATCACTTTGCAGTGCTGCTAGGCTTTGGCGCTACGGCTGTTTACCCCTACCTTGTGTATGAGTGCATCTCTGATCTCGCTAAGCGTAACGGTGTTGAAAATACCCGTGACTTGATGCTTAACTTCCGTCATGGCATAGACAAGGGGCTGCGTAAGATCATGTCTAAGATGGGCATTAGTACCGTCGCCTCTTACCGCTGTAGTAAACAATTTGAAGCAGTCGGTCTTGCAGATGAAGTCGTCGAGCTGTGTTTTAATGGCGTGATTAGCCGAATTCAAGGAGCGACGTTCGATTTAATCGAACAAGATCAGCAACTGCTACACAAAAATGCATTTAGAGCGCACCAGCCGTTGACCCAAGGCGGATTGCTCAAATATGTTGAGGGTGGCGAATACCATTGTTTTAACCCTGATGTGGTTAACACCTTACAAGCAAGCTTGAGAGATCAAGATTACCCAAGTTATAAACGTTTCACTGAACTTGTCGATAATCGCCCAATTGCAACATTGCGTGACTTAATTGAAGTCAAAGGTGAACTTGCCCCCGTTAAAATTGAACAAGTAGAAGCAGCTAAAACCCTATACCCACGCTTTGACAGCGCCGCAATGAGTATCGGAGCCCTAAGCCCTGAAGCTCATGAGGCACTAGCCGTTGCGATGAACCGCTTAGGCGGTCGCTCAAACTCCGGTGAAGGTGGAGAAGATCCACGCCGCTTCAATACCGAAGGTAACTCGGCAATTAAGCAGATTGCGTCGGGTCGATTTGGCGTAACGGCACATTATTTAGTCAATGCTGAAGTATTACAAATCAAGGTTGCTCAAGGTGCAAAACCAGGCGAAGGCGGACAACTTCCTGGCGATAAAGTCAGCGTTGAGATTGCCGCGCTACGTAATGCTCGCCCAGGTGTGACACTGATTTCACCACCACCGCATCATGACATCTACTCGATTGAAGACTTAGCTCAGCTGATTTTTGATTTGAAACAAATCAATCCCAAAGCGCTAGTATCAGTCAAACTGGTATCTGAGCCCGGTGTCGGCACCATTGCCACCGGTGTCGCTAAAGCCTACGCCGATATGATTACCATTTCAGGGTACGACGGTGGTACTGGTGCCAGCCCTATCACCTCAGTAAAGTATGCCGGAAGCCCATGGGAGCTTGGTCTTGCCGAGGTACATCAGTCTCTGATCGCAAACGGTCTGCGTCATAAAATCCGCTTACAGGTGGATGGCGGCTTAAAAACTGGCAAGGACGTTATCAAAGCAGCACTGCTCGGCGCTGAAAGCTTTGGTTTTGGAACTGTGCCTATGATTGCTCTAGGTTGTAAATACCTACGTATTTGCCACCTCAACAACTGCGCGACGGGTGTCGCTACCCAAAATCCAAAACTGCGCAATGAGCATTACCATGGATTACCAGAACGCGTCATGACCTATTTTGAGTTTGTGGCACAGGAGATCCGTGAGTACATGGCGGCACTGGGTGTAACAGAGTTTGAAGAGATGGTAGGGCGCAGCGACTGGTTAGCAGCCATTGAGGGCGATACGGCTAAACAACAACATCTCGATTTAGCACCGATCCTATATCGCCCTAAGGTGCCAGAAAACTCAGCGGTTACATGGCGCGAAATCAATCCTCCATCAGACAAAGGTCAATTAAACCAACGTCTGGTCGCAGATTGTAAAGAGGCCGTATTAGCCGGTATATCCATTTGTGAGATGTTCAGCATCAACAATACCGACCGTTCTGTAGGAGCGAGCTTGTCAGGCTATATCGCAACCCACATTGGTAAAAGCGGCGCGAAAGCCCCTATCACCCTGAAATTTAACGGCAGCGCAGGCCAAAGCTTTGGAGTATGGAACGCACCGGGTCTTGAGCTAATGCTATGCGGTGATGCCAATGATTACGTCGGTAAAGGCATGTCTGGCGGTAAAATTTGTGTCTATCCACCACTGGGAAGCCCATTCAAGAGCGAGCGTTCGGCGATTTTAGGGAATACCTGTTTGTACGGGGCCTCTGGCGGCAAGTTATTCGCGTCAGGTAAAGCTGGCGAGCGTTTTGCGGTGCGTAACTCAGGTGCCATTGCCGTTGTCGAAGGCTTGGGTGATAACGGTTGTGAATACATGACTGGCGGCATTGTTGTTGTGCTCGGTAGAACCGGCGTTAACTTCGGTGCAGGTATGACCGGTGGGTTTGCCTATGTATTTGACCAATATGGTCACTTTAACCGCCGAGTCAATACCGAGATGGTCGATACACACAAAGTACAATCGCCAATACATCAGCAGCATCTACGCGATTTGATAGAGCAGCATGTAACAGAAACCAATAGCGATCATGCCAAGATGATCTTGAGCGATTTCGAAAACTGGCTAGATTGCTTCATTTTAGTGAAACCAAAAAGTGTTGCACTAGATGATCTATTAAAGTTAGCGCAATCAGAACCTGCACTTGCAGTCAGAGCGGGGTAAATAACATGAGCAATGATTTTCAGTTTCTTGAAGTTGGACGTAAAGACCCAACTAAACATGCAGCTAAACAACGTGCAACGCAGTTTATTGAGATTTACCAGCCCTTTGCCCAACCACAGGTGAAAGAGCAAGCTGACCGCTGTTTAGATTGCGGTAACCCCTATTGTGAATGGAAATGCCCACTGCATAACTACATTCCCAACTGGCTGCAACTGGCCAAACAGGGACGTATTATGGAAGCGGCTGATTTGGTCCACGAGACCAACACCCTGCCCGAGATCTGCGGCCGAGTGTGCCCACAAGACAGGCTCTGTGAAGGGGCTTGTACCCTTAACGAAGAGTTTGGGGCTGTGACTATCGGTAATGTTGAAAAGTACATTACCGATACGGCCATCTCACAAGGCTGGCGCCCCGATATGTCAATGGTTACGCCACGTAAAGAGCGAGTGGCAATTGTCGGCGCAGGACCTGCGGGTCTTGGCTGCGCCGATATTTTAGCTCGCAACGGTATTCAAGCTGTAGTGTTTGATAAAAACGTGCAGATTGGCGGCCTACTCACTTATGGAATTCCGTCATTTAAGCTCGATAAAGAGGTGATGCAAATTCGCCGCAATGTACTTGAGGGTATGGGCATCGAGTTTAAATTAGGTGTCACTGTAGGCAAAGATATCGACTTTAAGCAATTAATTGAACAGTACGACGCCGTATTTCTTGGCATGGGTACCTACACCGCCATGAAAGCCAATCTTGTCGGGGAAGATGCAAGTGGCGTACATCAGGCACTGCCTTACTTAATTGGTAATACCCATAATGTCATGGGGACTGAATGCTTAGATAATCCCTACCTCAGCCTAAAAGACAAACGCGTCGTCGTGCTAGGAGGTGGTGATACAGCAATGGACTGTGTACGCACTGCAGTACGTCAAGGTGCAACGCAAGTCATCTGTGCCTATCGCCGAGATGAGGAGAATATGCCCGGTTCTCGGCGTGAAGTGCAAAATGCTCGCGAAGAGGGTGTTGATTTTCTGTTTAATCGTCAACCCTGTGAAATTAAAACCATCGACGGTAATGTGGTGGGGATCGAATTTATCGAGACCCTGCTCGGTGAAGCCGATGACAGTGGACGTCGCCGCCCAGAGCCTATAGCAGGCAGTGAACAGGTGCTTGATGCCGATGCCATCATTATCGCCTTTGGTTTCCAACCGAGCCCAGCAAAATGGCTTGATGACTACAACATTGAGCTTAATGACTGGGGCTTAGTCAAAGCGCCAAAAGTCGCCGATAATCCATTTCAAACCAGTAACCCTAAGGTGTTTGCTGGGGGCGACATGGTGCGCGGTTCTGACTTGGTCGTTACAGCTATCGCAGAGGGCCGTGATGCCGCCATGGGCATTTTAAATTACTTAGAAGACTAAATATCTAGAAGAGCACTATTACTTAGAAGAGTAAATTACTTAAAAAGCTAAATCATCTTTAAAAATGATGGCTTAAAAGCCTCATGTATTTAAGAGATGTATACCTAGTTACTTGTAATTATGCGCTTATGATTGTGCGCTCCCAGTGGAGCGCCTTTTTTTGCCTGCTATTTTTAGCAGTCTGTTAATCTCTATCACTCTCAGCCCCGTCCAGTCCCACCAAAATCCTTATACGTTAAATAGCTACCAGAAAAGAGCACTATCAAAGCAAAGCGTCAAATTTATCAGCTTCACCACTTGCCCCAAACCAGGCGACTTTAATAACGATTACAGCTAAAACTAATTTTTATTCAAAATTAATTTTCAGCTCGTCTGACCTGTTTAAGCAAAATTAAAGCTGGTGATTTATCACTATATAAACAATAACTTGAGAGGAATTAACCACACGCTTAATTCACTAAATTAAATCTGTGAAGCAGATCTCATTTCCCGATAAAGCTTGATCGTTATAGCTCTAACCATTAGAGTTGTTATTAATTGAACGTTCAATCAACATTCAAAAGCACAAATTTTTCACAAGAGTAAACAAAAAATAACAATAAGAATTAAATTCAGGAATTTGCTTTTATATGCCCCGTCCGCCAATGAAAACCGTCCGCCAACAACAGCTCATCGAAGCCACTCTTGTCTCTGTAGAACGTCATGGGTTGCACAATACGACTATCAATACTATCAGCGGTTTGGCAGGTTTATCTTCTGGGCTAATTAGTCATTACTTCGGCGGTAAACAAGGACTGATTGAAGCAACGCAAAAGTATCTGCTAGATCAACTAAAACAAGCATTATTGAGCCGTACCGCAGGCACAACACTATTACCACTAGAGCGACTGCACGCCATTGTTGAAGCCAACTTTACTGAGCTGCAGCGTTCAAAACCCGCAACAAAAACCTGGTTAAGCTTTTGGTCACAAGCCATGCACGAGCCAGGCCTTGCTAGGCTACAACACATTAATAGCCAGCGCTTATACAGCAACCTTCTGTTCTCTTTTAAACAACTCCTCCCTAAAGCCAACGCCATTTCCGCGGCCAAGCAGACAGCCGCGATGATCGATGGTTTTTGGCTACGTAGTGCGCTAAGCCCTACTCCAGAGAAAGAGTTTCAGCAGGCCCAAATTCTATCTAAAGCCTTTATCGAGGCAGTGATCATGCAGTACGGAGAAAACCGATGTCACTAGTCGTTTACCGCAATTATATTCACGGCAAAGCTCTCAAAAATACCACAGGCGAAACCTTCGAAGTTATCAATCCAGCTAATGGAGAGGTGAATTATTTAGTCGAAGTCGCCGATGAAACAATCCAACAAGCTGCGATTGAAAGCGCTAAAGCAGGTTTTGAAACCTGGTCAAAAATGACCGCCATAGAACGTAGTCGCATTCTACTTAAAGCCGTAGCACTGCTTCGACAGCGCAACGATGAGTTAGCAGCCATCGAAGTTCAAGATACAGGCAAGCCTTGGCAAGAAGCCTCTGTGGTCGATGTTGTCACAGGCGCAGACTCCATTGAGTTTTTTGCCGGTCTTGCCCCCAGTATTGAAGGCAATCAGCAAACTGTGGGTGATGACTTTTATTACACTCGCCGAGAGCCACTGGGCATTTGCGCCGGCATTGGTGCATGGAACTACCCGCTACAAATCGCTTGCTGGAAAGCCGCTCCCGCGCTGGCCTGCGGTAATGTAATGATCTTTAAGCCATCGGAAGAAACTCCGCTAGGAGCGCTAAAGCTAGCCGAAATCTTTACCGAAGCAGGTGTCCCCGATGGTGTGTTTAACGTTGTTCAAGGCGATGGTCGGGTTGGCGTTTGGCTCACAAACAATGATGACATTGCCAAAGTGTCATTCACTGGCGAAGTGGGCACAGGTAAAAAAGTGATGGCTGCAGCGGCAAGTTCACTCAAAGAAGTCACCATGGAGCTTGGTGGTAAATCACCGCTAATTATCTTCAATGACGCCGACATCGATAACGCCGTTTCAGCAGCCATGTTAGGCAACTTCTACACCCAAGGTGAGATCTGTACCAACGGCACGCGCGTATTTGTGCAACAAGATATCTACCCGCAGTTTATTGAAAAGCTACTAACACGCACTCAAAACAATATCATCTGTGGCGATCCTATGGATCCAGCCACTAACTTTGGCGCGCTGATCTCAAAGGCCCACCAAGAAAAAGTACTGAGCTATATCGAGATAGGTAAAAAAGAGGGTGCCGAGTTATTAGCGGGTGGCCATGCGCTAACACCAGAAAATAGCCCTAATGGCTATTTTGTCGCGCCAACCATCTTTGGTCAGTGCCTTGATGAGATGACACTCAGTAAAGAAGAGATCTTTGGCCCTGTAATGTCAGTGCTGCCCTTTAGTGATGAAGAGGAAGTGGTTCGCCGTGCTAACGATACCCGTTTAGGACTTGCCGCTGGTGTATTTACCCAAGACATTACTCGTGCGCACCGCGTTATTCACCAGATGCAAGCTGGCATATGCTGGATCAACGCCTATGGCGCCTCACCTGCTGAAATGCCAGTAGGGGGTTATAAGATGTCAGGGATTGGCCGTGAAAACGGTAGTGAGACCCTAAAAGCCTATACCCAAATAAAAGCCGTATACGTTGGTATGCAGCCTCTTGAAAGTCCATTTTAAGGAGCTGATATGACGACGAATAATTCACAATATGATTATATTATCGTTGGCGCAGGCAGTGCAGGCTGCGTGTTAGCCAACCGTCTATCAGCCAATAGCAATAATCGTGTGCTGCTGCTTGAAACTGGCGGTAGCGACAGAAGCATCTTTATCCAGATGCCTACTGCGCTTTCAATCCCCATGAATACTAAAAAGTACGCTTGGCAGTTTGAAACTGATGCAGAGCCTCATCTCGATAATCGCCGTATGCATTGCCCACGCGGTAAGGTACTAGGTGGCTCATCATCGATTAACGGTATGGTGTATGTACGTGGCCATGCTCGCGATTTTGATGAATGGCAACAGCACGGTGCAAAAGACTGGGATTACGCCCATTGCCTGCCATATTTCAAAAAAGCGGAAGACTGGGCATTTGGCGGCGATGATTATCGCAGCATTGATGGTCCACTCGGCGTTAACAACGGCAACAACATGAAAAACCCGCTATACAAGGCATTTGTTGCTGCGGGTGTTGATGCCGGTTACATGGCAACTGATGACTATAATGGCGCCCAGCAAGAGGGCTTTGGCCCAATGCACATGACGGTTAAAAATGGCGTGCGCTGGTCAACAGCCAATGCATACTTAAGACCTGCGATGAAGCGTGAAAACTTAACGGTTATCACCCATGCTCAGGTGCACAAGGTACTGTTTTCAACCAAGCAAGGTGAAACGAACAAAGCCGTGGGTGTGCGCTTTGAGCGTAAAGGAAAAATGCTTGATGTGAACGCCAGCAAAGAGGTAGTGCTGTCCGCAGGCTCAATCGGCTCACCGCATATCCTGCAACTATCAGGTGTTGGGGCGGCTGATACCTTAGCCAAGGCAGGCATCGAGCAAGTACATGAGCTGCCGGGTGTGGGTGAAAACCTGCAAGACCATCTTGAGTTTTACTTCCAGTTCAAGTGCCTAAAGCCGATATCGCTTAACGGCAAATTAGACCCACTTAACAAACTGTTTATTGGTAGCCGCTGGATCTTAAACAAGTCTGGTTTAGGCGCGACCAATCACTTCGAGTCTTGCGGCTTTATCCGCTCTAAAGCGGGTCTAGAGTGGCCAGATCTACAATATCACTTTCTACCTGCCGCAATGCGCTATGACGGCAAAGAAGCGTTTGCCGGGCATGGTTTTCAGGTGCACATTGGCCACAATAAGCCCAAGAGTCGCGGCAGTGTCAAACTCATCTCAGATGATCCTAAGCAGGCACCCAGCATTTTATTTAATTACCTGTCTCATCAAGACGATATCGAAGGTTTTCGTGCCTGCGTGCGTCTAACCCGTGAAATCATCAATCAACCTGCGCTCGATGAATACCGCGGTGAAGAAATTCAACCGGGAACTCAGGTACAGACAGATGAGCAGATAGACAGCTTTGTAAGAAGCGCTGTTGAGAGCGCTTACCATCCCTCTTGCACATGCAAAATGGGCGAAGATGCGATGGCGGTTGTCGACTCTGAAACACGAGTCCATGGGCTGCAGAATCTTAGAGTGGTTGACTCCTCTATTTTCCCGACCATCCCCAATGGCAATTTGAATTCGCCGACGATCATGTTAGCCGAGCGCGCTGCCGATCTGATTTTGGGCAATACGCCATTAGCGCCAAGTGCTGCAGAAGTCGTGATTAGCAAGAACTGGCAACAGCAGCAAAGACAAAGGCCACCAGCAAGATAATCGCTTCGGCTTAGTAGGACGCGTCAGTAACTGTGACGCGACTAGCGCTAAGCCAAGCCCCTCCACAAACGAGATGAAGATGTTCGGCAATCCTTCTGCCGCCTCTTCAAACTGTTTACGTATAGGTAGCCAGCCTAAGCCACTGAGGCTAAATGGCACTAATCGCCACGTTTAATTTATCAAACCTTAACTGTCGTAAAAGCGGCAATTAAGGCTTGAGGGATTTTTGCAGCCAAAATTTGGCTAAAAGCGGGCATAACGATAATAAAAACAAGGGATAACCATGCTTTTTAATCAAGAGTTGTTTAATACAAATAAGTCAGGAGTTCAATAATGACCACTTGGCTAACTATAGGGATATTATTTACATTCGCTGCCATTGCCTTTGTGATCTACCGCTGGGGTAACGTCAAGTGTGTTGGTGTCACACCGGTGCGCACATTTACCTTTATCGCCATCCTGTTTACCTCAGGTTTGGACGTTGGTCTAATCATGTTCCCGCTAACAGAGTTTGCAGGCTACGCCGATTTAAGCGCGAGTCCTGAATATGGTTTTACCAACCCTCTGGCGATTGAATTTGGTTTCTGGGCATTTTTAATCTGGGCATTTTACTTCTTAACTTGTTTCTACTTTTGTGTCATCGAGCCACGAGTTAAGTTTTTCGAGATCCCAGTGATTAAGTTCATTAACAACCTAGTGATTATCGGCACCTGTGCCTTTACCGCTTATCTGCTATTGACCAATCTACCTTGGTATCTGCCCGAGATGGGCGATGGTGAGTCAATTGTCAGTAGCTTCTATCTGATCGTCTTTGTGATTATCGCTGCCGCCGTATACTCAAGCACCAGCATCCGTTATGTACGCCTACTTAGCTTAGCCAGCACCTGGTTATTCTTGGGTTTAATCGTACTGATGTGGGCTGGCGCGTTTATGTCAAAAGAGTCCGGTGCGGGCGAATTCGTCAATACCTTTGCCTTAATTGGTGACTACTTTGGCAATATCCACCACTTCGTACTGCCGATGAATGATTACCATGAGTTCTACCTATTCTGGTGGTTTGCTTGGAGCATCATGATTGGTCAGTTCACGTCACGCTTTGTCGGTGGCATGAAGACCTATCAAGTACTGATTGCCATGATGGTATTTCCATCTTTGCCAATTGCCGTATGGTTTACCGTTTTGTACTACTACAGCGCCAATGAAATCGCCACCACAGGCTTTTATAACCTCGCCATGGTCTTGGTCGGTGTCACCTTTGTGATTAACTCACTCGACTCTTTGATCCGTCTTTACACAGATAACCTAAACCTAACCGTTGAGCGCTTCGGCAAGACTAAATACATCATAGGTAACCTTGCCTTGATGAGTGCCCTAACCTTACTGTTCCAATTGAATTTCTTAGAGATCCAATGGGTTGGCGCACTTGCTATCGGTCTTATCCTAGGCTGTTTTGGATACATCATGGCGACAAAATATAAGAAAGTGGCTGCAATTGAGCACTCTCCTACAGAAAACAAAATTGATTTCAGCAAAATTGAATTAGCTAACTAAAAAGAAACAAAGGAAAAGAAAGATAAATGATGAAAACAACAATTAAAAATCTAGCGCTACTGGGTCTAATCGCATTGCCAACAACGGCTATAGCCGGTGTTAGCTCAACGATTAATGCCACTTCTGACTACACCTTTAACGGTGTAAGCCAAACAGATAATGGCCCTGCTTTGCAGGCAAGCCTAGATTACGCCGCCGATGCGGGTTGGTATGTGGGTACTTGGGCATCGAACGTTGATTACGGTTCAGGCGATGACACCTGGTTAGAACTCGATTTTTACGGCGGAATGTTCTTCCAGCTCAGCGAAAGCGTATCACTCGATGCCGGTATCGCTTATTACACTTACCATGGTGACTCGTTCTCAGATGAGTACCAGTATCCAGAGGTATACACTAAATTTGGCTATGGGTCATCGGTTGGTCAAACAGAGCTAAACTTCTGGTACACATGGGATTATTTTGGTGTAGATGCGGGTCATTACATCATGATGGCAGCGCACACATTTAGCATTGCCGAAGGTCACGACATTCGTATCAGTTTTGACCGTTCAACATCAACGGATGTGAACAAGTGGTCTTGGGATGGCAATAAATCTTATAACCATTACCGCGCAGAATACATGACAAGCTGGAAAGGGTTTGACTTTAACCTAGCCGTTGAAGATACCAGCATGGACATAGACACAGCCGATACTCGCGCCGTGTTATCGGTTGCAAGAACCTTTAACTTCTAAAGGACTCGTCGCACACTGAAGCTTGCACCTAGCATAAATAGTGCGGTATAACGCTGGTCGTTGTACCGCACTATTTTAATTACAGCGATAAAAGACAATCATATTCGCTCATTAATACCTATCAGTATAAGCATACCGGCAAAGGCCTTTTGGCCAAGGAAAACAGATGGAAAAGTACGAACAATTATTGATTTCACTGCGCCGAGTGATCCGGGCTATTGATATCCATTCACGCCAACTCAACAAGCAATCTGGCTTAACGGGTCCGCAGCTAATGGTGATGCAAAGTATTGAACAGCTTGAAACTCCGCTAGCAAAAGACGTCGCTAAAGAGGTCGCACTCAGTCCTGCAACTGTGACAACCATTATTGATCGGCTAGAAAGCCGTGAACTCGTCGTTAGAACCCGCAGCGAGACCGATAAACGCAAAGTTATCCTATCACTGAGTGAGGCAGGTAAAGCATTACTGAGCAGCTCGCCTAAGCCATTACAAGAGCACTTTATTACACGCTATCAAAATCTTGAACAGTGGGAGCAAAGCCAACTGTTGTCATCAGTTGAGCGCATTGCCGCCATGATGGACGCCGAAGAGCTCGACGCCGCCCCAGTGCTGTTGGTGGGCCAAATTCAGGCAGATGAACAAACTTAACAGATGCCTGCTCTAACCTTTATCTAAAGTGAAGTAAGCTTTAATGTCATAAAGCTGCTGTAAGGGTCTTGCTTATAATCGGCAAACGGCGCGCACTCGCTAAAACCAAATTGCTCATACAACCTCTTGGCGGGTATAAACGCTGCCATAGAGCCGGTCTCAAGGCTGAGTCTTTGGTAACCTCGTAATCTCGCCTCTGCAATGATGTGCGCTAATAATTGTTGTGCAACACCCTGACGTAAAAAATCAGTGGATGTGCGCATCGACTTAATTTCACCATGGGTACGATCCAGTTGTTTTAGAGCGCCGCAACCTGCGAGTTGCTCCCCCTCATTATTATCTTGAGCTGATGCCCAAAGGCTCCAGAAGCTGACATCGTCAGCTTCCAGCCCAGAACCATCGAGTGCATGAACACTTTCAGGCGGAGAGTGAGACGCCATATCTTGATGGTGCTCTTTTAATAGTGACAGCACCTGCTCGTCACGTAATAAGCCTAGTTTGATTTGCATTTTTCTCTCAATCTCTATCTAACTGTTCATATTCGCCACGGCGGATTCAGTCGGTTCTCGCCCGCCCAGTAGAGCTTAATTTTATTGCCTGATGGGTCGTGCAATACCGCCTCACGCCACAAATAATCTTGATCCGTTGGCTCTTGAGCAAACTCAATGCCCGTTTGCTTTAGCTCGCTAACCCACTCATCGAGCTTCTCATGTTCGAAATAGATTATGGCTCCACAGGCTTTTCTATTATTACCGAAATCACCCTCTTCCAAAGACAACGAAAATGTTGCCTCCCCCTCTGGACACTCAAAACGCGCATAGTGCGGCGTATCGACAATCAGCTCAAACCCTAAGGTCAAATAAAATTGTACCGCCTGAGGCATATTGTCTACTGCCAAGGTAACTTGATTTAGGTTCACTTGGCCCTCCTTGTAAACTAGTTAAAAAATCTTTTTAGCCCTGATTATGTAATCAACAAAATGATTCAGGTTATAACTGCATCAGATCTTAGCAAAGAGAATACGTTTAAATCGTGGTAAGCCCCCTTCCAATAACCGTGCTCTCTTAAAATACCGTCGCATTTAAAACCTAACTTTTTCAAGACAGCTTCAGAGCCATGATTACCAATCATGGTATAGGCTTCGATTTTATTGACATGCTCAGGGCACTGCTCAGAAAATGAAAACTCGATAAGTTTAGCTATCGCCTCAGTTGCATAACCCTTGCCCCAATACTCTTTAAAGAATTCATATCCAATAACGGCAACATGGTTACTGCATTCAAAGCGATTAATTCCACATCCCCCCAAAAGCTTGTGGGTTACTTTATCGCGAATGGCCCATCGAATACCCTCGCCTTGTTCAAAGCGCTTAGTATCATTATTGATTAACTCAACGGCTTGCGCTTCATGACTAAAATCTAAATCATAAAACTGGATCACTTCGGGGTCTGAAAACATCTGTAAAATAAGTTTTGAATCAGCAAGCACTTGCTGATTTAACATTAGCCTGTCGGTCTCTAACTGCGGAAATGGTACCATATTTCGCTAAAATCCCTTTTTCAATCAAGATGAAGAATGATTGACTGTAATGAATATTATAAACCTACCACTGTGACCAAAGTGAAACAATCTACACGCCACCTCTCATCTTACCTTCAAGGCTTTTTCACTAACGCAAAGCGCCGTGGTATATTAGCGCCCATATTCATTCAGGTAGTAAAAAGGTCATTTCATGAAAATCGGTATTATTGGCGCTATGGAGCCAGAAGTTGCGCACTTAGTTGAGTCGATGCAAAATCCAAGCTCTACAACCATTGCGGGTATCGAGTTTGTTGCGGGTCAACTTGCGGGTAAAGACGTAATCGTCACTCGCTCTGGTATTGGTAAAGTCACTGCAAGTGTTGCGACTGCGCTACTTATCGAAAAGTACGCGCCAGATGCCATTATTAACACGGGCTCAGCCGGTGGTTTTGTTGATGATTTAGCCATTGGCGATATCGTTATCTCATCTGAAGTGCGTCACCATGATGTTGATGTGACTGCGTTTGGTTATGAAATTGGCCAGATGGCGCAGCAACCTGCAGCGTTTATCCCTGATGCAAAATTGGTTGCTGCAGCGCAAAAAGCCGTGGCAAGTCTTGGCGAAGTAAAAGCGATTGAAGGTCTGATTTGTACTGGCGATAGCTTTATTTGCGATCCGCTGCGCACTAAGACCATGCTTGAGAACTTCCCAACAATGGCAGCATGTGAAATGGAAGGCGCGGCGATTGCACAAGTTTGCCATCAGTTTGGTGTGCCGTTTGTGGTTATCCGCTCACTGTCTGACAATGCTAACAACGACTCGCCTGTGGATTTTGACGAGTACATTGTAAAAGCAGGTCATCACTCAGCATTGATGGTTATCGCTCTGCTTGAGCAGCTTTAATAAGCTGCGTAACGCAAAGCTCTAAAATATAAGGATAGCGCAGCGATATGGTGCCAGAGTTTACTAAAATCTTTTCTCAAGATAGTCAGCTTTACACTGGAGCCTTAGTGTTATTAGTGTCAATTTTGTTGGCACGAATTGCCCCTCTTCCGCGCAATCTGCAGCCACTTGAATGGTTATCTCAAGTGGCTAAAAACTTAAGCACTAAAGTTAACCATGTCGACCGCGCCCCGTCACAGCAGTTAATCGCCGGCTCCCTAGCCATGTTACTGTTAATCGTTCCTTTTTGGGCAGTGATAAGTTTTCTGATAGAACTCGCTGAGTTCCCCTGGTTCTTTGAAGCCGTGGTGATTTACCTGTGCTTGCAGGACGATCATTTTCGCTATATTGCCAATGAAGTGATGATCTCGATTAAAGGGGACAATAAAGTTCGCGCCCGTGGCCTTTTAGAGCCTTGGCTAAATCGCAGCACCTATTCTCTTTCTAGCGTTGGTCTGTGTAAGGCCGCTATCGAACGACTCTCGACCACTTCAATCTACGGTACTGTTTCAGCCATCTTGTTTTATGCTATTGGCGGCATCCCACTGCTCATTGTGGCAAGAATGATTAAACAGCTTGAGTTTTGCTGGCCGGTTTATAATCCACTTTACCGCTTCTTTGGTATGCCTATATATATACTCAGTACTATAGTCCACTATATTCCAGCCAAACTATGGAGCCTAAGCCTTGCCATTCAAGGTGGCCCAAAAAGCCTTGCGACCCTGTTTCGCCCAAAAATGAATACGACCCCATTAAATGAATATCAAACCTGCGAAGTTGTCGCCTGTGCATTAGCGATTGAACTTGGCGGACCAATTAAATTTAAAGAACTTAGGGTAGATACCCCGAAGGTGTCTTACGGTTCTCTCCCCGATGAAAATGATCTAGTTCGCGCGATTAAACTCAACTCAATCGCCTTTAGCCTTTGGGCTTTGGCTATTGTCGTCTTGCCGGGAATATGGGCACTGTTACGGGTAATGCAGGGGTGATTTCGCTGGCTTATAAACCTAAGCATTGAATTTTATTTAATTACCCCACTTTACCGCTGTTTATTTAGCCTGCGGATTGTAATCATCTTGTATAAATTGTTGGCGTTGGTATCATCCTTTAAACTTGTTGTGTTGACTCATTTTAGGGCTGAATCCATTGTTTGATAATATTCATGTTTCGCTAACCACGCCTGCTTTACTCTTTCCTGCCATCTCTTTGCTATTGCTGGCGTATACCAACCGTTTCTTTTCGTTAGCGGCACTTATCCGTAATTTGAGCGCTGATGGCAAGCCCATAAACCATAGCCAATTAAAAAACCTTCGTCAGCGAATTAGCATCATTAAGCGTATGCAAGAGTCTGGAGCATTAAGCTTCGCTCTGTGTGTGCTGTGCATGATTTTTATCTACGTTGGCTTTAACAAAGTCGGCGCGTTTATCTTTGGTTGTAGTCTATTCTTACTCTTGTATTCACTACTGCTTTCAGTGATTGAAATTCGTATCTCTGTCGATGCACTTAATATTCATCTACAAGAGTTGGATAAATGATCGATTGGATCTATTTTTTTGACCTTTGCGGTACAGCAGTATTTGCATTATCAGGTGCACTCGCTGCCGGTAGGCACAAAATGGACCCCTTTGGCGTACTGGTACTTGCGTCGGTAACCGCCATTGGCGGTGGCAGTATTCGTGACGCCCTGTTGGGCGCCACCCCCGTCTTTTGGATCCAGGACCCTAACTACATTACGGTGATTTTAATTACCGTGATACTGACCTTTATTTTTGTACGTAAGCCTAAACGAGTACCACGCTATATTTTACCTGTTGCCGATGCGCTCGGATTGGCGCTATTTACTGTAATTGGTGTAGAGAAAGCACTAAATTTAGAACTCAGCGGTATGACTGCCGTGATCATGGGTTTAATCACTGGTGTAGGCGGTGGTATTATTCGCGACCTGCTTTGTCAGCAAGTTCCTATGGTGCTTCGCACTGAGATTTATGCAACCGCATCGATAATGGGCGGGATCTGCTATACCATTAGCCTACATTGGGGAGCCGCCGATATGTTTGCTTTATTATTTGCAATGAGTACCGCACTCGTGATTAGATTAGCGGCAATCCGTTGGCACCTTTCATTACCTGCTTTTGATTTAAAGACACCACAATAATGAGATTAGCTTTTTTGAGTTTTGTATTTGTACTGTTTAGCTTTCCGGCTTTCGCTAATGTTGGCGACATGCCAAAAGAGCAGCAGTTGGCGATCAAGTATATTCAGGCGCTGACTCATCAAGATTATTCTAGCCTGAGCGCTTTTTACAATCGTGATAGCGTGTTTAACGATAAAACGGCCGGACGTAAATACACTGGCAAACGCCACATTCTACAATTTTTAAAACGAGCCCACAGCGGCGTACTTGAATATGACTTTAACATTGAGCATATGTTTAACTCCGGCTCACTCGTGGTCTTGATAGGTAATTACCGTTACAAGGGCCCTGGCGAGCAATTTGGAAAGCCTGGGCGCATCATTAATATCGCCATTCCAGGTGTTACAACGCTAAGCTTAGACATGACTCATGAGCGGGTAAAAGAGCATCAAGATTTGATGGACTATCAAACCATGTCGGATCAACTCTCTGTTCAGTAACCCTTAAACCTCACAGCCGTTTTAACTCGCAATAACTTACCGACTCAGCTCACAATTTACTCGCAACGTGGAAACTTTTCTGCGTTCACCTGTCAAAGTATTAGGTACTTTGTATTTCGTAGGTTGTTATGAGTGTCATCAATGCTTTTCGAGCTATTATTATCTTGCTTCCACTGCTATGTGGTTCCGCCTTTGCGCTAGAGCAGCCCATAGTGGTGTCTTTTGCGGACCAACCTATCGTTAAGTTTAATCAAAAACTTGAGATCGCCCAGCACCAAAAACGCAGCTGGAGCACGCAACCAGAATCGATTTCGGCTCACTATGCAGGGACTAACTTCCTGCTCGCTAAAGTTAAACAATACCAGGGCAAAGTGGTGACGTATAACGTCAGCGCGGCAAAAGGCGAACACCCTAAGATGTTATTGATTATTTCGATGGAAAAACACAAAGATAAATGGGTTTTAGATGCGGCAAGGTTAACTTGGCAATGTAAAAACGGCCTGCATTTTGGCACAGACCGCTGTTCACAGAACCATTAACGACAAGTTAATGGTTTTAGCTTTTTAAACAGGGGCACACTATCTAAACATGTTTATAGGTTTCGCAGCGCAGCCCTCTGATTTAATGCTTCTACACCAGAGTGATTTTAGCAAACTTACGCTTGCCCACTTGGAATACCGCTGAGGTACCGGCATTAAGTTGAAGACGAGTATCTTCAATCTTATCGCCATCAATCTTAGCTGCACCTTGCTTAATCATCCGCATTGCATCAGAAGTCGAGCTGACAAGCCCAGCTTCTTTTAGCAAGTTAGCAATCGCAATACCGTCACCAGCAGCAATCTCTAACTCTTCGATATCATCAGGGATATTGCCTTTTTGGAAGCGACTAATAAACTCTTGATGCGCAGCTTCAGCTGCCGCTTCGTCGTGGAAGCGTGCAATGATCTCTTTAGCCAGTGCAATCTTCACATCACGTGGGTTAGCACCCGCTTCTACGTCTGCTTTAAACTGCTCAATCTCAGTCAACGGACGGAAAGACAGTAGCTCAAAGTAGCGCCACATCAACACGTCTGAAATCGACATGATCTTACCGAACATCTCACCTGCAGGCTCGCTCACACCAATATAGTTGTGTGCTGACTTAGACATCTTCTTAACGCCGTCTAAACCTTCAAGCAGTGGCATCATGATCACAGTCTGTGGCTTTTGACCCGCAGATTTTTGTAATTCACGGCCCATCAGCAGGTTAAACTTCTGATCAGTACCACCGAGCTCAACATCAGCCTCTAGTGCAACCGAGTCATAACCCTGTAGCAATGGATACATGAATTCGTGGATCGCAATTGACTGACCTGAACCATAACGCTTTTTAAAGTCGTCACGTTCCATCATGCGGGCAACCGTTTGCTGTGAAGCAAGACGGATCATACCGGCAGCACCAAGCGGCTCTAACCAAGTAGAGTTAAACTCGATACGGGTTTTAGCTGGATCTAAGATCTTATAAACCTGTTGCTTATAAGTCTCAGCATTGGCAAGCACTTGCTCACGGGTTAATGGTGGGCGAGTGCTGTTCTTACCACTTGGGTCACCGACCATACCAGTGAAGTCACCAATCAAAAAGATCACTTCATGACCTAGCTCTTGGAAGGTACGCATCTTGTTCAAAATAACCGTGTGGCCAAGATGAATATCAGGAGCGGTTGGGTCGGCACCGAGTTTAATTTTTAACGGGCGACCTTCTTTCAACTTCTCCAGTAGATCCGCTTCGAGTAATATCTCGTCGGTGCCACGTTTTATTTCTGCTAATGCTTGCTCTAAATCAGCCATATCGGCGCTTACTCCTGGGAGCCTAATCAAAAAAATATGGGCACTCATGTTACTTGTTAGCAAGCACAAATGAAAGTGTGTACACTAAAGGGATCAATAAGAAAGAGTGAATTTGGTATCAAGGTCAATGGGAAAGGTTATAACTTTATTTAAATTACTGCCAAAATTACATCAAATGCTCTTGTGCGGTTTAGTTTTTGTCACGCTAATCATTATTTTTTTGCCGTCCGATGATGTGCAAGCGTCCAAGCAAACGCCATCAGCAAATGGCGAATATGACGTTAATACCCGTTATGACGTGCCGCTGGCTTTTAGAAAACCAACACCACCATCGGCAGCGATGAGCGAGTCGACCCCGACTGAGCGCAATAACACCCGTATAGCCACTCACATAGAGAACGGTCTCGAACAAACCAATAAGCAGCCACTCGCTCAAGCGTCTGAGAAGCCCCTTGCTGCCATTGCTGTTACGCCAACATTAAACGAAAAACGTTTCCAAGTTAAAAGTGGCGATACTCTAGCAGCACTGTTTACTCGTGCAGGCTTAACGGCAAAAGATGTTTATGATGTCACCCAGCTCCCTAAAGCTAAAAAAAATCTACTGAAAATCATGCCTGGCGATAATTTAGTTATTGCTAAAAGTGAAGACGGCAAACTGGTTCAACTTAGGTATCATCTCGACAAAATCACCACCCTAATCGTTGATAATGCCCCAAGCGGTTATCAAGAGCACATTGTCACTAAAAAGGTTGAAGCGCGCTCTAAATTTGCCAGTGCGACCATTGAGAATAACTTCTGGAATGCAGGAGTTAACGCAGGACTGACGCCAAATCAAATCATGCAGCTAGCCACCATTTTCGGCTGGGATGTCGATTTTGCCTTAGATCTTCGTAAAGGCGATCAGTTTGCGATGATCTTTGAAGAAGAGTATGCCGATGGCGAGTTCTTAAAAAACGGTAATATTCTGGCGGCCGAATTTACCAACCAAGGCGATCGCTATACCGCGGTTAGGTATAAAGACGGTACCTACTACTCAGAAGAGGGCCGCAGCATGCGTAAAGCCTTCTTGCGCTCCCCGGTGGACTTTAAATATGTCAGCTCAAGCTTCAACCCCCGTAGACTGCATCCAGTAACGGGCCAGGTTAAGGCCCACCGAGGTGTTGATTACGTTGCCGCTGTTGGAACTCCGATTAAAGCGGCGGGTAACGGCCGAGTTATTAAGTCTAGTTATAATAAATACAATGGTAACTATGTGTTTATTAAGCATAACGATACCTATACCACCAAGTATCTTCATCTGACCAAGCGTAATGTAAAAACCGGACAATCAGTTAAGCAGGGGCAGATTATTGGTACCCTTGGCTCCACAGGCCGGGTAACAGGCCCACATCTTCACTATGAATTTATCGTTAACGGCGTTCACCGCAATCCTCGCACCATTAAGTTGCCTAAATCTGAGCCTATCGCAAAGAAAGAAAAGGCCCAATTTGCTACGCTTAGTAAGACAATGATGGCAGAGCTTGAACATAACAAACAGGTACAGATTGCAGCGCATTAGCGCTGCTGTTCTCTTTAACACTGCCAGCGTTTTTTCGTTGCTGGCAACAAGTACCCATTAGGTTTATAGGTCCAATACGATGAATAACAGTTATTACATAGGCTTGATGTCGGGCACCAGTATGGACGGCGTTGATGCGGTTCTAGTGAACTTTGACCATGACCAGCCAAGCCTTATTGCAACTCATACAGAAGAGTTACCCCGTGCTTTACTCAGTAGCCTACAAAAGCTTTGCCTACCGGGTAACGATGAAATAAACCGCCTTGGTCACCTCGACCGCACGATGGGAAAACTATTCGCCAAGGCCGTCAATGCATTGCTTGAAAAAGCCAACGTCGATAAGTCGCAGGTCATTGCCATCGGTAGCCATGGGCAAACCGTACGCCACATGCCTAATCTTGAAATGGGCTTCACCCTACAGATCGCCGATCCTAATACTATTGCTGTTGAAACTGGCATAAATGTGATTGCTGACTTTAGGCGTAAAGATGTGGCTCTTGGTGGCCAGGGGGCACCTTTAGTGCCCGCTTTTCATCAACACGTGTTTGCTAGCCCAAACCACCCACGCATTATCCTCAATATCGGCGGCATTGCTAATGTGACGTTCTTGCCGGGTAACACTCAAGATGTCACCGGTTTTGATACAGGCCCGGGTAATGGCTTAAGTGATGCCTGGATCCAGCATCAGCTTGGACAACCCTTTGATAAAGATGGCGAGTGGGCAAAGTCAGGAACCACGGATCAACAGATGCTGCAGCATCTACTGTCACACCCCTACTTTGCGCTTGCAGCGCCTAAAAGTACCGGGCGAGAGCTATTTAACCAAGCCTGGGCCGAACAGCAATTATCTGAATTTGGTCATTTAACTGAAGCCGATATTCAATCTACCCTGCTTGATTTAACCTGTTACAGCATCGCCAATGACGCTTTATTGTTATCAGATAATGCTGAGCTCTATGTCTGTGGCGGCGGAGCCTATAATTGCGAGTTAATGCACCGCTTACGCAAGCTGCTCCCCAATTACAAGGTGGTCACGACCGCAGAGCTAGGTATGGACCCACAATGGGTTGAAGCCATTGCTTTTGCTTGGCTGGCGATGAGACACCACAATGGTTTACCGGGCAACTTACCTGCGGTGACCGGCGCCTCTAGAGAAGCAATACTAGGCTCTTTCCACCCTGCAGATTAATCTATTATCCTATAAAGTTAGCGAATAGAATTAGTCTATACAATTAGCCAGTACGCTCATCTGTACTGGCTATCCTTACTGCAAAAAAACGACTTAATGTTATTTTTAATCTGCCTGCAATTCAATTTAATACAGTAACTTATGCTGTAGCTTTATCACATCACGCTTGTAGTTTTGCGATAAGGTCATCAGCAAGCTGTTATTACTGCTGATATAAGTCATCGCTCCTGAGCGTGGAATACTGCCCGATGGTAACTTCAAAATAGGCGTGATAAGCCCAGTATTGAATCGCCAAAAATTAATGAGCTGAAATCCACTACGACTCTTTCTAAAATAAACCCCTTTATCGGTTGCGACCCAGTTATAGCCTTCTCCGAAATGATTGGCACTGATCAGCTCGTTTAACTCACCAGGATTTGTCAGCGACAGCATCCACAGGCCGTTTTTACCAAGCTGGGTAAAGACTAATTTATCTTCTGCTATCATCTTGCCTAAACGCATATCGATTGGGCTTATCACCTGAGGTAAACGGTTATCAAGATAGAACTCAGTGATGCCATCTTTACTGCTTGCCAGCACCATATCATCATTCCAGCCCCAACTTGGACGGTTATGATCAAGGTACGGCGTCGCAAGAATGCTGATATTAGAGGTATTCATATCTAACACATGAATTTTATTGCCCTCATTTTTATCATCCGGTGCTAAAAAGGCCACCTTAGTGCCATCATGGGACCAGCTTGGATAAGCCACGCGGCGCTTAAGGTCAGTATGCTGACGCCTTTGCTGACCTGTTGCATCACTGCTCCAGATCTCATTAAACCCAGTTTCGTTGGACACATAGACAATTCGCTTAGTGACCGAGGAGTAATCTGGATTTCGATAGCTGTATTCAACTTGTAACAGTGGAAAGGTTGCTGTGGGAATCGATTGTTCTAGTGCAAACGAAGCCACCTGATAGTCGCGCATATAGTTGGAGTAGACCAGCTCATCACTATGAGGGATTGAGCGCGGGTAGCTCATACCTTCCACATCTAACGGCAAGATCTGTTTATTATCAATGCCCACTATATAGCCATTTCTGACCCCTGAATTTTCTGTGCTAAAAATCAGGCGCTCACTATCTTGATGCCAACTCAGGCCACGAATATCTTCCAAGCCATAAGTTAAGCGTTGCTCCTCGCCTGTTTGGGTATGTAGTATAAAGATATCTTCCGAAATGTTACCAAATCGGCGCGCAACAGCGAGCCAACTGCCATCGGGACTAAAGGCCACATCTCGGTCTCGGTAGCTGCAATTCTCAGTACAAGATAAGCGTTTAGGCTCTTCGCCTTGGGTGAGTAGAGACAACTCATAAAGACCCGAACCAAATCCCTCTCCCCCGTCCCAGATATACACTAGGCGACCACCGTCTGGAGCAATATCGATAGCCGAACTATAGGTGTAACAATCACCGAGTTTACGAGCTTCATTACTGTCTAAGTCAAGCTGAGTCAAATAACACTTATCCTCACTGCGATGCTCTGAACCATAATACAGCGCGCTGCCAGTAGCACTCCAAACAGCTCTAATTTCTGCTGTTTTTGTTGAAGTCAGTCGTTTTGGCGTTTCGGTAGGATTTTGCAGATCTTTAAGATAAAGGCTGGCGTATTTGTTATTACCACGACTGCCATACACTAGCCAACGACCATCGGGGGAAACCGCAGGGTAAAGCTCAGATCCCGCAGCAGAGGTTAAATTTTGCTTAACTGTCGGCACGTATCGAATACTGTCTTGATATAAATGATAGCCCCAAGATATTGCTATTAAAGCTAAAACTAGCCCACCAGCAAATGCCAAGCTTTGATTAAACTGGGTTAAACGGCTAATCTTCAATTGAGCCTGTAAAAACAGGTCTGGCTCATCGACTAAGTCAGCATCGCTAAACTGGGGCTCAAGCAACAAACGGTAGCCCATCTTACGTACAGTCTCGATAACTTGCTCACTATCACTGCTTTGAACACTGCCTTGATTAAGCTGTTTTCGTAGATGCCAGATAGCATTAGTTAATGCTTTACTGCCAACATAGCTATTACCTTCCCAAATATTGTCTATTAGCTCTTCTCGAGTAACCACTTTAGGGTATTGCCGGGCAAGATAGCTTAATACTTCAATGAATTTTGGCTGAATGGAGACTTTGTTTGAAGGTTCGTCAGTCAATGCAGCATCAAAAAAATTAAGACTGTTATCGCTAGGGTTAACCTCACAAAGTCCTAATCTAAAAATGGCCTCTTTTTTTATTTCTCTCATTAATACTCCTGCTACCGCTCATATTTCTGTCATCCACAATCTCAAACCTGACCTAAAACTCACATCTATTCAACATAGATATTGCGTTAACAACAGCACCAAAATACACGCTAAGCCAGTGAAAGTAAAAACAATAGAGATTAAATAGACATATAAACAACAAATAAACGACCCAACATCGATTGCCGTTCACTTACAAATTAATTACAAATGATTACAGTTGATAACCAGCAGTAGATAAATTGGAAAATCGACAGTATTCATCCCTGGAATGACGCGTTTAAATCATCTGAGATTTTTACAAAAAATGATTAACGTGTTTGGGAAAATTATAAAAATAAGGACTGCAATCAATGAAATCGAAGATGAAACCTAAGATGAAACTTTCAGCATTAAGCCTGGCCATCAGTATGGCCGCGCTAACACCATCAACTTTATTCGCGGCTGAAGCCGCAGATAAGAAAGCAGCAGATCAAGAGATGGAAAAAATTGAGGTGACAGGCTCACGTATTAAACGTGCCGACTTCGAAGGTGTCCTGCCTGTTACTGTTATTACAGCCGACGACATTGCCAACAGCGGTCTTAACTCTATTTCAGAAGTACTGCAATCATCTGTCGCTAACACGGGTGGTTCACTTAATGGTGAGAGCGATGGTTTCACAGACAGTGCTAGCTCAGTTAACCTACGTGGTATGGGCGCCAACAGAACCTTGGTTCTTATCAATAGCCGCCGTCAAGCCTCTTTCCCAAGCGCTGCAGGTGGCACCTCAAACTTTGTTGATGTATCAGACATTCCTACAGCAGCAGTAGAACGCATCGAAATTCTAACCGGTGGTGCATCGGCAATTTATGGTTCAGATGCCGTTGGTGGTGTAGTCAATATTATTCTGAAAAAAGAGTACGAAGGCGCGAAAGTTTCAGCTAAATATAATGATCCAACTCAAGGCGGTGGTGAGCAACTCGATCTGTCTTACCTGCAGGGCTTTAATACCGATAAGAGCCAGACGCTATTAATTCTTGAATACAAGAAAGTAGAGTCAATTCAAACCTACCAACGTGATGATCTTTACAGCCCAGCTTACTATGAAGATGAAGACGGTGACCTTCGCTGGGGCGCTGGCCCATATGGTGACGCTTCAGCATCTAGCTGGGCTTCATGGGTTCGTGACTACGGTAAAGTGTATACCAGCGACAAATATAGCCCTGTCGATGAAGCACAATGCACCAACCTATTTGGTGATAAAGGCATCTACACTCCAGCGGGTTCTTACGATTGTTACTATGACAAATATGCTGACCGCGGCCTGCAATCTGCTTATGACCGCGTAAACTTAGTTTTAAACTCTACTTACGACTTAAATGATGATTGGCAGCTTTACGGCATGATCAACGCATCATACAAAGAAGCCACCAAGTACAAAGATGAAAAAGGTTTCGGTGCATACATATATGAAGACGAAGCCACTGGTGCAATGAGCTACGACAAGTACGAATTTGACGATTACAACAAATTCCAGATGCGTCGCCGTATGGAGGAGTTTGACGGTCCACGTACTTACGATACCCAAAATACTAAGGCATCGGTCTCATTTGGCGCTGACGGTAATATTGGTGATTATGAGTTAGATATCTCCTGGTCAAGCAGCTACAACAAGTACGAGAAGCAAAATCATCATATGGTGAAAGCGGATGCACTGCTAGACATTGTCACTTTCGACCCAAATGACACAGATGCTGCTAAGTGGTACCCAAATAATCAGCTTACGACCGAGCAAGCGAATATGCTTATTGGTGATTCGACTAAAAATTCAGACTCTAGTATGCACCAGTTCCAGGCAGTGTTTGCCGGAGACTTAATGGAGTTACCGGCCGGAACCGCAGGCTTTGCAACTACAGCCGAGTGGGCACGTGAAAGCTATGAAGATACCCTAGATGAAGTGACTTCAAGCGGCGGTTATATCGGTATGGGTGGTACCGGTGGTAAGGGCGACCGTGACCGCGTCGCTGTAGCGGGTGAGTTACAGATCCCACTACTGGCTAATATGCCGGGGGTTAGGTCTCTAGACCTTTCTGCAGCACTGCGATACGACCAATATTTAGATGATTCAGATGTAGGCGGCGCAACCACGCCACAAGTAGGCCTATCATACCGTCCGATTGATGAAGTCATGGTTCGTGCTAACTGGGGTAAGAGCTTTAGAGCGCCAGATATGCACCGCCTTTACGCGGGCCGCACTATCGGTTTCGGTGGTACTGAATACCCACACCCAACTATTCCTGATGAAATTTACGAAGATGATTACATCTCACTCAGTGAAGGTAACTTGAATCTTGAAGAAGAAAAGGGTGAGTTCTGGAACCTTGGTGTGGTCGCTAATATTACCGACAACGCAGACATCACGGTTGACTGGTGGAACATCAAGCTTGATGGCGCGGTAAAAACGATCTCAACCGATGAGATGTTAGCTGATGAAGCGCAGTATAAACAAACAGGTAATTACACTAGTTGTGACCAAATGGATGTTGTCGGTTACCTAACAGAATACGATGATGATGGTATCGAAAACATCGCTTGTATGCGTAAAGGCCCAATCAACAGTGCATATGAAGCGTCTGAAGGTATTGATACTAGCTTCAATTATCGGTTCCCTGAAACGGTCGCTGGTGAGTTTAAATTTAAGCTAGCAGCCTCTTACTTAATTAAGAAAGAGTACCAAGAGCGCGTCGATAGTGAAATTGAAGAGCAAACTGAGACCGATTACTTCCCTAAATGGAAAGGTAATGCGAGCCTAAGTTGGAATTATGAAGACTTTAGCGCAACGGTTGCTTACTACTACACTGGTGAAGCACAAGGCGTCGATCTGTTCGAGTACCTGGATGAAAACGGTGACGATGTTGAGTCAATGGAAACTGACACCTTAGATGCTTATCAAATCGTCAACATTACCTTGAGCTACGACGCACCTTGGAGAGGTCGATTCACGGCAGGTGTTAAAAACCTAACCGATGAAATGCCACCTTTGTACGATGAGCGTAACGACAAGCATAATGACTGGCCTTTCTATGAAGATGACAACAGCAGCTACTCAAACGTTGGCCGTAGTCTGTTTATTGGTTATTCACAGAAGTTTTAATCTCGTAGATATATAAACAAGTAGTTACCCAAACGACTTGAAGTTGTGTCTTCAGGTTGTTTGGACGTAAATCTCCCTTTTATGACGAGAAATAAGCGCCCAATGTTGGGCGCTTATCTTTATCGCCACGAACATCGTCACTATCCCTATTATCAGGAGATAAGAATGTCTCTAAACCCGCTCTTAATGAATGCCCTGATAGCCATTTGCAGCCTGCTATTATTCAGTTCAAATGCGTTGAGCAATAGCTATCAATTACCGAGTCAGGCACTGCAAAATGTGGTTGAGCAAACTAAAAATGTAAGTACTCGCTTATCTCAAGACAAACAATGGCTGGCGGTACTGACCCCAAGAAAACATTTATCAATTCAAGCACTGTCGCGCAGCGAGCGAAAACTCGCAGGCCTTAGAGTGTCTACGGCTCAACTCACACCTAGCCGAGTTAAATATAGCTATATCGCTATATCGCTTATCAATATTGCTAAGCAAGGCGCCGCAATAAAACCTATTAAGATTCATTTACCCAAGGGGATGCAAGCTGCCAGTGTGAACTTTTCGCCAGATAGCCGCTACTTAAGCTACATTGGCCTTACTCAAGCCGGCGCGAATATCTATGTTTACGACATCAAAAATGGCCACAGCCACAAACTAACGAGTCAGCGCCTCAATGCCACTTTAGGGCTTAAGTACATCTGGCAAAATGACAGTAAGGGAGTGTTTACTAACTTAGCTGTCACAGCCTCCTTGTTAGAATCAGAACACACGCCTATCGCGCCCAACATAAGCGAAACCTCTGGGCAAAAAGCGCCTCGTAGAACCTATCAAGATCTATTGCAAAACCCTCAGGATGAGGCAGAGTTCTCAGCATTAACCACCAGCCAACTGAGTTTTATCGCCCTTGATGGCAAGATCACTCCAATCGGCAAACCCGCCATCAATATTAGCTATAGCTTGTCGCCTGATGATCAATACCTGATCGTGAAGCGGATTTCTGCACCTTTCTCCTATATGGTGAAATATTACGATTTTGCGCAAACGGTTGAGCTGTTTAATCGCGCAGGAGAACAACTGCAAACCCTTGCCAAATTAGAGAGCAGTGAATATCGACCACCGGGCAGTGACTCAGTGCGAAAAGGGCTACGCATGATCCATTGGCGCAGCGATAAACCCAGCAGTCTCGCCTTTGTTAAAGCCTTAGATAAAGGTGATAGCCGCATAAAAACCGCTTATCGTGATGAGCTGCTGCAGCTTGAGGCGCCCTTTACTCAACCAGCAATAGCATTAACTAAAACGCCATGGCGCATAAGTAAGATACAGTGGGCAGAGCAAAACATGGCACTTATCACAGAGCGCCAATCAGATAAAAAACAGATGCGAGTAAGTCTTTTAGATACCTCAAAAGCCAGTGATAACTCACTCGCGCTTTGGTACCAAAAGGCAATTCGCGACACTTATAAAGACCCAGGCCAATTGTATCGACAGACTGCAAAACTCAATGGTCAAAGCTTAGGCCGAGTTATCAAGCTGCATAATAACGGACTGCTACATTATGGTTTAGGGGCATCCCCTGAGGGTTACCAGCCATTTTTAAAGTCATCCCCCCTCGTTATTGATAAAACATCATTGGCAATCAATGATTCAACAACGCTGTGGCAGTCATCACCTCTACAGCTAGAAAGCATCAAATATATTGTCAACCTCAAACCACTAACACTTATCATTAGCAGGCAAACCGCTGATACGCCGTCCCACCTAGTAATGCTTAATGTCGACTCGGGGCGCGAGCAGCTACTGTACCAAAATCAAAATAAACTAAACGCCTACCAAGGCATGAGCAGGCAACTGATTAATTACCATCGTGAAGACGGCCTCCCCTTATCTGGCGTACTTTATCTCCCTGCTGGCTATAGCAAAGATGACGGTCCTTTGCCGGTACTCATGTGGGCTTACCCACGTGAATACAAAAATGCAGAGGTCGCCAGCCAGATCAACTACTCGCCCAATCAATATAACCAGATTAGCCCTAAAGGCCCAGTGCCTTTCGTGGCTAAGGGTTTTGCGGTTTTCGATAAGGTTGCCATGCCGATAGTCGGTGAGGGGAATGAAAAACCTAATGACAGTTTCCGTCATCAATTAGTCGCCAACGCTAGCGCCGCCATTGATACCTTGGTCGAGATGGGAGTAGCTGACAGAGAACGGGTGGCTATCGGCGGACACTCTTACGGCGCCTTTATGGTCGCAAACCTGCTTGCGCATTCAGATTTATTTGCTGCTGGTATCGCTCGAAGTGGTGCCTATAATCGCACCTTAACGCCATTTGGCTTTCAACATGAGAAACGTAATTTCTGGGAAGCCCCTAGCCTATATCAACAAATATCACCTTTTACCCATGCAGATAAAATCGATGAACCACTGCTATTGATGCATGGTGAAATGGACTCAAACTCTGGCACCTACCCAATGCAATCGGCAAGACTATTTAAAGCGATCAGAGGACTCGGTGGCCAAGCACGATTAGTGACTCTGCCTTATGAAAGTCATAGTTATAAGGCCAAGGAGTCGATCATGCACATGCTTTGGGAGCAAGAGAGTTGGCTTGAGCAACACCTTAAAACAACCGAGCTTGTCAGGGGCAGTGAAGCCTTTAACAAGGCCAAGCCCGCTCCAACACACGTTACGTTTCATTAAGCCACCCGAGTTTGACTCATTTGTAGTTACTGACTCAAACACGGACTCACGATAAAGATAGGGTTAATTGCTCGGCTTATTAAGCCGAGCAGCCCATACCGATTGGCTAATAAACAAACCCTTGTTAACCACTCAAAGTCTTGCTGTCTATCAAGGCGTTGAGTGGGACTTCAATGCAGCAATATATTTAGCCACGTCTTCTCTTTTTTAGGATAAGCAGACTATGACTTGTTTAGATACCGCTCTACGAATATCGGCAATTTGTTCAAGCGTCATTTATGGCGCCCTGTTTAGTTCAGTCACAATGGCACAAACCGATGACCCATTTGCTCCTGTCATAGCCGCAGAGTACTTACCCAAGAATATTATCTACCTGATTGGTGATGGTATGGGACCTGCGTATACCACAGCCTACCGTTACTATAACGACAACCCTCAAACCCAAAGAGTCGAGAAGACTATTTTCGACCAACTGTTAGTTGGCATGTCGAGCACTTATCCTGACGATGACACTGTTGTCACCGACTCTGCAGCGGCTGCGACGGCGCTCGCAACCAGCTACAAAACCTACAACGGTGCGATTTCGGTTGACCAGCAACACAGCCATTTCCCTACTCTGCTAGAAATGGCAAAATCCCAAGGGAAAACCACTGCGGTAGTGGTCACCTCGCAAATTAATCACGCCACTCCAGCAAGTTTTCTCGCTCATAATGAAAGCCGCCGTAACTACGACCAGATAGCCGACAGTTACTTGAGTAACCTTATAGATAAATGGCCCGTGGCCGATCTTATGCTCGGTGGAGGTACGCAATACTTTGTACGTGATGACAAAGATCTCACCCAAGAGTTTCAAGAGTACGGCTACCAATACATAGACAAACTCAGCGACTTAAATAGCATCGAAGGCTTACCTGCCTTAGGCTTATTTGCACCAAAAGGCTTACCTGCCGCCATTGAAAGTGAAGATCCGCTGAGACTCACAACCATGACACGTAAAGCCTTAAGCCTTTTGTCCGCAAAAGGTGCCCCGTTTGTCATGATGGTTGAGGCAAGCCAAATAGATTGGTGTGGTCACAGTAACGATATCGCCTGCGCGATGAATGAAATGGATGACTTTGCCAACACACTAAGCCTGGTTAAACGCTATGTCGATAATCACCCAGATACTTTATTGGTCGCGACAGCGGACCATTCTACAGGCGGCCTGACATTAGGCACCGACGGCACCTATCAATGGAAAGGCCAATTGCTGCATCAAGTACATAGCTTACCAAGCACGATGGCCAAACTCATCATTGCCAGCCCCGATGTATTAAATGACTTAGCCGCATTTAGCACGTTTTTACGACCCCATATCAGTATTGCTATCGAAGATAAAAAAATAGACGGGCTAAGAAAAAAGCTTAACTCTCGCTTATCTCACCACAAGCATGAAAAGCAAATAACTGACGACCTTAAACAAGCAATTGATAAGCTGACCTATACTGGATGGACAACAGGGGGCCACGACGCCATCGATGTACCCATTTACGCTTACGGTAAAGGCGCACTGTACTTTAGAGGCCATAAAGACAATACCGAAATTGCCGCGACGCTTATTCAGATGGTGCAAGATGAGCGTTACAAGGTTAATTAGTCTGTCTTATCTGCATTATAATGATGAGTCATTGGCATTGTCAGATAATAAAATTCACTTTTTAGCTATTTACTTAACCCTTTATTTAGGACAACTTAAAGTATCAAAGTCTTATTTTAAAAGTCGACAAGCTATTTACAACAAATAGAGTCGGCTTAAAACACAAGGAACAGTTATATGAATATGACTCAAAAAATGACGGCTGAATTCATCGGCACGCTTTGGCTTGTCTTAGGTGGCTGTGGTAGCGCCGTCTTAGCCGCAACTTTCCCCGAAGTGGGTATTGGTTTTCTAGGTGTTGCGTTTGCATTCGGCTTAACAGTGCTGACGATGGCATTTGCCATTGGTCATATTTCGGGATGTCATTTAAACCCCGCGGTCTCTGTTGGACTCTGGGCTGGTGGGCGTTTTCCTGCATCAGAATTACTCCCCTATATTATCGCTCAGGTTGCCGGAGGTATCGTTGGCGCAGGTATTTTGTATCTTATCGCCTCAGGTCAAGATGGCTTTAACCTATCGGCTGGCTTTGCCTCAAACGGCTATGGCGACCGATCACCTGGGGGCTACAGTTTAACCGCGGCACTCATTTGTGAAATCGTGATGACGTTATTTTTCCTACTGATAATTCTTGGCGCTACAGATGCTCGCGCGCCAAAAGGCTTTGCCCCTATTGCTATTGGCTTAGGGCTCACCCTTATCCACCTAATCAGTATCCCGGTTACAAACACCTCGGTAAATCCCGCTCGAAGTACTGCTCCAGCGTTATTTGTTGGCGAAGCCGCACTGTCTCAACTGTGGTTGTTTTGGGTTGCCCCTATAATTGGAGCGATCATCGCTGGCATGATTTACAAAATATTCGATGCTAAAAAATAGCAAGCGCTAAAGAAAACAGAGCCTAAATCGGCTCTGTTTTCTTTTTCAATAGTCAGCTTGGTGCTATTATCCCTTTAATCGGCGCGTTCTCCTTGTTTCAAGGCTCGCCACATTTTAAATAAAGAGATGTAAACCATGAGCAACAAAAACAAAAGCCTAAAGCAAATTACTGAAATGACGCCAGAATCTCGCTATGACTATCTTGTTGAGCAAGCAAAAGAGCACAACACACTGTGGTCATTACAAGATTTAGACGGCTGCGTAATGCTGACTACTGAAGAGGAAGATTGTATTCCGATGTGGCCAACTGAAGAAGCTGCCGCACTTTGGGCTGTTGATGACTGGAAAGATTGCCAGGCGTTATCGATCCCAGTTGATGAGTGGTTAGAGCGTTGGGTTCCTGGTATGCAAGACGACGACCTCTTCGTTGCTATTTTCCCAGTACAAGATGATTTAGGTGTGGTGATCCCACCACACGAGCTTGAAGAGCGTCTAACGCCTAAAAAGCGTCACTAATCATAAGGCCGCTTATGGTAAGCCATTTAGGCTTACCATTTTTACGCTTTTATCTGCTCATAAAACGATAAAGAGAATAAAAAGTGGATACCAAACCCCCTGCACGCTCTATCGCTGATTCAGCAACACAATCAGCAACACAATCAGCAACACAATGCGATATTAGCTCAACCACAGACTCCCCCCCTGCGACGCAAAGTGGACTATCTGCAACAAAAGTCGCCATGCCCAAACGCCTCATTGCCCTACTCATATTTTTTGTGATGATCTCCGTGAGCGGGTTAATAGCAAAACAAGGCGTACTGTTTTGTATCCTGACCTTATTTATAGTGTTAGCCATCATAGGTAAGCAAAAAGCGGGACTTATCATGCTTAGGGTCTACACCTCATTGCAGCTCGCCGTTGTCAGCATACTACCTCTTGTGCTTTACGATCCTGACAACCTCGCAGCATCAGGACCATCAAGCTTTGCCATTGGCAGCTTCAAGGCACAGCTCCCAGACTGGCTGATATTTGGCATACTCATTTTATTAGCGATTGTGCAGGTATGGATTGCATTTACAACTAAGGTGGGACGCTACTTTAATCGAGAGATGAACCTCAACATTATGCGTTAACGCGACTTACAGATATAAAAATTACAGATATGAAAAAGCCGTCATTAGACGGCTTCTTTATATCTCGAGCTTCTACTCAATCAATTAGATTAAACAGAAAAACTCGCGCCACAACCACATGTGGTGGTCGCGTTTGGATTCTTAACAAAGAAGCGAGAACCTTCAAGGCCTGAAGTGTAATCCACTTCACCACCAACAAGATATTGCAGGCTCATTGGATCGACAACCAACTGAACACCTTGCTTCTCGACTGTAAAGTCACCGTCGTTTACTTTCTCATCGAACGTAAAGCCATACTGGAAACCAGAGCAACCGCCACCTGTTACGTATACACGTAGCTTAAGTGCGTCATTTTCTTCCTCTTCTAGCAAGGTTTTTACTTTTGAAGCCGCCGCATCGGTAAAGCGAATTGGCAAAGCATCTTCAGCTTGTTCAGTCATTACTACCTCTTAGATCTGTTTGCTGTGCAGAATTATCTAATACCTGACCATTTTGTTCAAGTATTATGCCCTGTTCTTTTTCATCCACAAGTAAATCTTGTGCATTATACTCTTGTTCCGTTTGTGAACCTTTGGTCCAACGGCTCGCAGGCACGATGACTTTGGCCTTCACTCTAGACAAGCTAAAGCCTTCAGGCAATGTAAATTCCCCTTCTAATACCTGAAAATACCTAAATTTGAATTTAAACGAGGCATCAGTCAAATCCGACAATTTTAGGGTAAGGGTTTTACCGTCTTGTAAGCCGATTAACGTCACTTCACTGCGACCCGATAACGAGCGCTTACGCTTCTCTAACTGTGTCAGTACCAATTTAATTCGATATTGACGTGGCTCAAGGCTTGGCTCGATCTCTAATGCATTAATCGCGACACCGTCAGCGATATTTTCCGGCGCCATCACACTACGATAAAATGCCAGTTCACGCTCCAGCTCATTTTGTTTCACATTTTGCTCAACAAACATTGCCTGCATGTTATTGTTAGCTTCACGCTCTAATGCTAGTTCGATATTACGTGCAGCCAAGGTTTGTGCTTGTTGCTGCAATTGCAGAATATACTGCTCTGATTTATCAGCCTTAACCTCAGCTTTAGGCAGGTAGTGCAGTTTTGCAACATCATAACTGAGCGCACCTAAAGCAAAGGACACCAGTAATAAAAGCAGTAAATAAACACTTGAGGGTCTAATTTGTCGTTCAATCACTTGCAAGCGATCGAGCCAACGATGATAATTTGGCATTAAGTAACAGCCCCTTAATAAAAAATCTCACATTTAACTATCAATGTGACAAACATACATTTTGGAAATTTCTGTGCATCAAACAATTGTTAAGAAGCGAGAGCAATTTCAAAAGTACCTACATACCGACCTTAAAGACACGCTGTCGCAAGCTAAGGTCAGTGTACAGTTATGTTTGCTCGCATTGCTATTTGCACTATTTGCGTCCGGCATCATTCTTCTTTTTAGATTATTACTGCTTTGGTGTGACACCTTCACCAAAACTCAGGTGATGAATTTTACGGATATCATCGATGACTGGCGAGTACTATTACCGCTTTTAGGCTCATTTTTAATCTGGGGTGTCGCAAAAATGGGATCTCAGCGTTATAAACGTATGGGCATCGCCTATGTGATCCACAGAGTTAAACTGCATTACGGCAAAATTCCACTGCAGTCTGCCCCTGGTCAATTCTTTCAAGCTCTGTTTGCGCTTGCGACTAATTTCTCTGTCGGTAGAGAAGGTCCTGCTATTCATTTAGGCGCGGTGAGCGCTAGTGTACTCGCCGAAAAATTTAAACTGCCAGACAACAGCGTAAGGGTGATGTGTGCCAGTGGTATAGCAGCAGGTATTGCCGCCATTTTTAACGCGCCTTTGGCCGCTGTCATATTTGTATTTGAAGTGGTGCTCAGAGAATACAAAATCCATTACTTCTTCCCCATTATGCTCTCTGCCATTTGCGGCGCACTCAGCAGCCGACTGGTGTTTGGTGATGTACATGAATTCGAGCAGATTGGCGTAGCAGTGATCCCCTTAAGCCAATATCCACTGCTGGCAGTATTTGGAGTAATACTTGGCTGCATCGCCGCATTTTTCAACGCAAGTCTTCTTAAAGTGACGGCTATCGGACAACACTGGCCGCTAATTAACCGCTTACTGCTTGCTGGAGCTGTCACTACATTAGTCGGTTTAGTACTACCACAAGCGATTGGTAGCGGTGAGCTCGCCATTGCAGAGACCATTAACCAACATCCCAGCATTCTATTTTTAAGTGCGATTTTAATCGGTAAAATCATAGCGACCATTGCCGCTATCGGCCTTGGGATCCCAGGCGGACTGATTGGCCCTCTTTATGGAATTGGCGCACTACTTGGCACCATACTGGCTTTAGTCTGTTCGCTAATGTTCCCAAGTATTGCACCCTATATTGGCCTCTATACTATTATCGGCATGACGGGCATGATGGGCGTCTGTTTAAGTGCGCCACTAGCGGCGCTTGTGGCATTAATAGAGCTGACCAACAACGCCTCAATTATTTTGCCCTCAATGTTTGTGGTGATCCCAGCCTTCTTGATTGCTCATCAAGGCTTTAATACTAAGTCCATTTTTTTTAAGCAGCTTGAAATAATGGGCTTAGGTTATAAAGTCGCACCGGTAAACCTTGGGTTGCAAAAAGTGGGCGTCAGGCACTTAATGGATAAACGCTTCGTCATCGTTTACGACAATCAAGAGCTTTTATTAGAGGTACTTAAGCGCGCCGAAGGCCGCTCTGTATTAGTTCGCAATGCTCAAGGTATTGTAGAAATGTTGCAGCTAGAGCTACAGGTACAAGATGATGCAAGCGCGTTAACGCGTCACCCAATTCAGGGATTACCCGACACCTCAACGCTCAATGAAGTGTATGCGATTCTTTCAAAATACCGACGAGGCGAGGTCTACATCTACCAGCAAGAAAGCGACAATATTGTTGGGGTAATTAACTGGGGATCACTACAAAGAGAGATCCGTTCTGGTCAGGTGTAACCTTGTCCTAAACAGCTAGCTTATCAAGCCCCCTTATTTAGTGTGTAAAGCACAATATTGGACGAATTTACTGAATAACAGCGCCTCTAGACAATGGGCTAAATTCCCGTTAGGGGTTAAATAGTTCTGCATGCATCCTCTCAGCTCTTCATGCCATCAAGGGTTTTGAAACAAGTTACAACCCAAAGACAGCATCTTTAACATATAGGATTTAATCTCACTTTCACCTATGTTCGACAATTAATTGCAGCATATTTACGGCTAATTAATTATCAGTAAAAGAGTAAAAAACACCCCAACAGTTCCAAGCGATGCTACGCAGCCTTTCGACAAAACGCTCAAATATTCTACCGATTACAGATTAAAAACCAATCCCCAGCATCTACAACACCTGAGAACAATAAAGCAGCAACAATCAGCGAACAATTCCCGCCTCTTACACTTTCAGCCAACAATAGAAGTAAAAACCGACATTACGTGTATTTATTCGGCATTTTCACAACTTTTTAGATCTTTTTACAGGCTAAAGCTCACATTTCTCTGTATTTTCACGAACTCAAACGCTTTCTTTTACCAATAGCGACAATGAAGTACTCGAAAGCATTGATATAAAAACGTTGCAAGGTCGTAACCTGGTGCTAGCACCAAGGAGTTATCTGCAAATAAGGTAAGGCGAGTTTACTGGGGCCGCTTAACCAAGAGTAAACAACATCTCCCGATAAGGGCACGCTATGAGTGTAATAAATAATAAATTAGCAGCGCTAGTTGTGCTCTCAGCATCAGTACTTGGCTTTAGCAGTCAAGCCGTTGCAGAGAACTATCAGCAGCTGCTCAACATGTGTATTGCTTGCCACGGAGTCGACGGTAGTAATGAATTCGACTCGATCCCAAATCTAAAGGGACAGAACGCGGCATACATGGTTGGACAACTAAAAAACTTTAAAGCTGACAAACGCCAAGACAAGACGATGAGTAAAGTCGCTAAACTGTTAACCGAAGAACAGATGCAGGCAATGGCAGTTTATTTCAATACAGGTAAGGAACAAGATTAATGGCTATCGATAGACGTAATTTTTTAAAGGGCGCTGCGGCGACCTCAGTAACAGCCATGCTCCCGCTAAACTGGGCTTTTGCATCAAACCGCCCTGCCGGTATTGAGCCGTTAGACGTATCTGCGGTTAAGTGGAAGAATGTTGATGACTTACCAAGCCACTTTAAAGTACTTAACTCAAGCCCACTCAACGCATTCCCACCAGAGCATTTACTTGCGCCAGTTAAAACGCCAGCCGACGTAGCATTTATTCGTTGGAACGGCCAGATGCCAGAGTTCGACAAGATAGATCCTGACACGTGGGAATTCACTGTTGATGGTGAGTCAATCGAAACACCTAAGACCTACACAATTGCTGAGCTTAAAAAGAAGTTCAAGACCCATACTCAACAACTTGTTCTAGAGTGTGGCGGTAACAGCCGTGAGAACTTCTATCCAAACGCTAAGGGTAACCAGTGGAGTAACACTGCGGTATTCTGTGCAGAGTGGACTGGTGTATTAATTAAAGACGTACTTGCTGACTGTGGCGTGAAAAGTGACGCAGTTTATACCGCTCACTATGGCGCAGATAAGCATATCAGCGGTAAAGGCGCAGCCATCTCTCGCGGTGTACCAATCGATGCAGCCATGAATGAAAATGGCATGATTGCATGGGGCATGAACGGCGAAGATATTCCATATATGCACGGTTACCCACTGCGTATCGTATTCGGTGGTCGTCCTGGTTCTGTTTCACAAAAATGTGCTACGGGTATGGGCGTGAGAGATCGCGTTCACGATGGTAAGAAAATGGGCGCACCTGCTTATCAAGTCCCTAAGCACCCTGTTGCACCTGGTGAAAAAGTTGATAACAAAGACTTTAAGATCATTGAAGAGATGATTGTTAAGTCATTGATTACTTCGCCGCAAACTGGTGGTGAAATGTCACTAGGCAAAACGCTTTCAGTAAGCGGTCATGCTTGGGCTGGTATGCGAGATGTCGCTAAAGTTGAAGTCAGTTACGACTACGGCACAACATGGCAAACAGCCGCGTTAACTAAGCCTGTAAACCCTACAGCATGGCAACAGTGGAATATTGACCTTAAGCTTCCACAGACTGGTTACTATGAGATTTGGGCTCGCGCAACGGACACTAAAGGCGATACTCAGCCTATGGTTCAGCCACAGTGGAACCCGAAAGGTTACCTATTTAACGGTTGTCACCGAGTGGCAATAAGGGTCGTATAATGACAAAGACTCTGTTTACGGCAGGCTTGCTTGCCTTAAGTAGCTTAATAGGGGTTCAGGCTGCCGATGCTGTGCCAGTTAAAAGCTACCCAGTAGATCCTGTATCAGGCCTTATCATGGCACCCGGCTGGGAAATGGTGGACCAACAATGTAACGCCTGCCATACCACCTTGATTATTCCGCAGAACAAAGGTAACCGCGAAGTTTGGCGCGATACCATTCAGTGGATGATTGATACCCAAGGCTTGTGGGATCTTTCTGATACATGGGATCCGGTACTCGACTACCTCTCAACTTATTATGATGAGACAGGTATCGATATGAAGATCTTTAGACGTAAGCCATTGGAGGCCGATCAAATGCCACCACTGCCAACATCAAGCAAGGAAGGTTAAGATGCGTAATCGTTTAATTAAACAAGTCTTAGCAACCAGCTTGATATGGGCAACGACAACGGTAGCCACTGTTCAGGCCGAGACAGATACATCCTTTAAAGATACCCTTGCATTGCAAGGACTCAAGCTTGAGTCAAGCGCACTGAACTATAAAGCGGATGCGAGCAAGGGTGAAGCGCTGGCTAGCCAACGCTGTATCGCTTGTCATGGTGATGCCATGCTTGGCATGATGAAGACCTATCCCGATCTTAAAGGTCAAAAAGCGGCTTACCTATTCAAGCAGTTAGTTGACTTTAAGCGTGGCGATCGCACGGATCCCTTAATGCAAGGGCAAGCAGGCATGCTTTCAGAAACTGAAATGAAAGATATTGCTTACTACTACTCGACGCAAACCGCCTCGGATTTAAGTCAGTAGCCTTAAGCGGTTGTTGCAATGAGCCACTAAAAAGCCCAGATAATACGATTATCTGGGCTTTTTATTAATACGCACTCAGTTAAAAACAGTTGGATATGATTAGTACTATCCAGCGGCTGCTTGCACTCTAGCGGCTGCTCTACTTCGTCTCCCAATTAGCAGAAAAAGCATAAAAGCTTATTTACCCTCACCTACATCACATTGCTGATACTTAACAACTAACTATTAGCTGAAACCCAGCTAAAAGCTGGTACGTTTAATCTATCAATCAGATAGTTACGCAGTAACCCCCTGCTTAAACCATCAGTTGATATTTTCAGTGATCGTTACTTGGAAGTTTACATCTAGTTAACAATGGAGGACGATAGCATTTAGATCGACTAAATTAACATTGGTGACTAATCCAAAATTTTCAACATAAAGGAGTGCGTATGCTTAAGAAGCCTCAAACACTTATCGCCCTTGCCGTGTTAGCCGCTTTATTGATTCTTTATGCAGCCAACTCCCAATTTAATCCTGAAAGCGGTATCGAAACGGTGACTAAACAACAAATGGATCCCCCCTTAGCCGATAAGCCATTAGCCACAGTTTCACAATCAGAAAAAGTCGTGTCACCGAGCGCGATACAAACTCCTGAAACATCAACTTCTGAAATACAAAACAAGAAAACCGTTGCTGCCGATCTTGCGACTGCAACAGGCTCTAGCGAAACCCAAACCAGCTTTACCAAAGTATCAGACAACCGACCGAAGAAAATGCCTAAAGACGTTGTAATCAACTCGCTAGATGAGTTAAGCGACTTATTTGATTCACTTAATTACAACACTCAAAGCTGGAGAGAAGGCAATAGGGAGGTACCTAGACTCACCTTTGAGTCAGTAAGAAAAGGTTGGGAAGAAACCACAAATAAAATCCCAGTACAACAGAAGAAAATGGTGTTTTTCCGCTTGCTTGCGCCGCTTATTCTCGTCGCAAATGAAAACATTTTATTAGAGCGCCGCCTGATTGAATCCGCTCCTTTAAATGATGCAGTGTTACAAAAAATTGCATTCAAATACAAGATAGTCAAAGACGAAGACACCCCGCTCACCGAACAGCAAAGGCAAACACTTCTAGAAGAGGTCGATATTATGCCGCCCTCATTAGTGTTAGCACAGGCTGCAGAGGAAAGCGGTTGGGCCACATCACGGTTTACAGTTGAAGGTAATGCCTTTTTTGGACAATGGGACTTCAGTGGCAAGGGGATGGTGCCCAAGCAGCAGCGTAAAGAGTTAGGGAATTACGGCTTGGCGCGTTTCGACACCCCACTGGCTTCGGTAGAAGGTTATATGCTCAACCTCAACACTAACAATGCCTATAAAAAGCTCAGAGAATTACGCGCTGGTTTACGCGCTGACAATAAACCGATCACAGGCTTAGAGCTTGCTGGAACCTTAGATAAATACTCAGAGCGAGGCCAAGCTTATATTGATGGAATCCGTCAGATGATCCGCTATAACAAGTTAGATCAAGTCGATGAAGCTTATTTAAGCGATGCCGCTCCACTCCACCTTATCTCTCGACCAGAGTAAATACATTCCAGGCAAGACAGCCCATAAACAAAAAGCCGTAAACAGTTCGTTTACGGCTTTTTCATTCACCTAAGAGCAAAGCGATTTAAATTCAGGCTTGGCTTTTACGTAAATAAGGCATTAACAGCAGCATAATACCGACGAGCAGGAATGGAATACTCAAAAGCTGACCAGCACTAAATGTCCACGTATCAGCATAGACCGCTTGCTTGACCTTAACCATCTCAATCAGGAAGCGTGAGCTAAACACTAATACTAAGAATAAGCCAAAGATGGCGCCATGCTTCTGCTTCATATCGGTCAGTTTATAAACTGCCCACAACAGAGCAAAAATAGACAGATAAGCTATCGCTTCATAAAGCTGCGCAGGATGGCGCGGCAACATATCGACACGTTCAAACACGATTGCCCAAGGCACAGTGCTTGGTAATCCCAAAATTTCAGAGTTTACAAAGTTTGCCATACGGACAAAGAAGCCAAAAATCGCTGTCGCGATGGCAAGGCGATCGAGTAAGAATAAGAAAGGTAACTTAACCTGACGCTGATAATAATACAGGGCTAAAATTGCCCCTAAACCGCCACCATGACTGGCAAGGCCTCCTTCCCAAATCGCCAATATTTTTAAGGGGTGACTAAAATAATAGGCTGGATCGTAGAACAAACAGTGAGCTAAGCGCGCGCCAACGATAATGCCAACAACACAATACATCAGCAAGTTGTCTAACGACTCTACGGGTAAGTTCTCTTTAATGTAGATACGCTTCATCACCTGAAAGCCAGACGCTATCGCAAGTGCAAATAAAATGCCGTACCAATGTACTTTTAACCCCATAAAGCTTATTGCTACGGGGTCTATATTCCAAATAAAGTGGTCCAAACTAAGCCTTCCAAATCAGTTGTTTTAAATCGAAAATATGATAACTCATGCGCAGTTTTACGCGTCAGCAAGCCTTTTGGCAAGGCTTAAGCAAAATTTGCCGCAACAGAATGTTTCTGCCCATCAACTAATTGCTATAAACGAACTAAATTAATCAGTCGTTCTGCGTTTGCTATATTTATCTGTCAATTAGATTCTGCTATAGTGCCGCCTCAGCCACCCTACATAAATTTGGGCAAATAGCATTGCTATTTACGCCCCTCAGAAATTGGAAATATAGGCTGATGACTCAGTTTCAAGGTTCGCACATTCTGTCGGTAAACCAATTAGATTTGGAAGCCGTTGAAAACGTTTTCTCCGTTGCTACTCGTATGACTCCCTACGCTTTAAGACAAAAACGTACCACGGTTTTAGATGGTGCTGTTTTAGGCAACCTATTTTTCGAACCGAGCACCCGTACTCGCGTCAGCTTTGCTAGTGCCTTTAGCCTACTTGGTGGCAGAGTGAATGAAACTGTCGGTATGGGCTCCTCCTCACTATCAAAGGGCGAGTCGCTATACGATACAGCTCGAGTACTCTCAAGCTACTCCGATGTGATTGCTATGCGTCACCCAGACTCTTTCTCTGTTAGCGAATTTGCTAAAGGTAGTCGCGTCCCCGTCATTAATGGTGGTGACGGCTCAAACGAGCATCCAACTCAAGCACTACTGGATCTATTTACCATTCAAAAAGAGTTAGCTGCTGGCGGCCGTGATATTAGTGGCATGAATATCGCTATGGTCGGCGATTTGAAATTTGGCCGCACGGTTCACTCACTTTCTCGCCTGTTATGTATGTATAAAGATGTCAGCTTCACACTCGTATCACCAAAAGAGCTAGCAATGCCTGACTCTGTGATCAATGACATTGCAAATGCTGGCCATAAGATCACAATAACAGACCAACTTGAAGGCAATTTAGATCGCGCTGATATACTCTATCTTACGCGTATTCAAGAAGAACGCTTCCCTTCTCAAGAAGAGGCGAATAAATACCGTGGCAAGTTCCGTTTAAACCAAAGTATTTATACACAACATTGCAAATCAAACACGGTGATCATGCATCCATTGCCACGAGACTCTCGTGAGCAAGCAAATGAATTGGATAACGATCTTAACGACCATCCAAATCTGGCTATCTTTAGACAAGCCGATAATGGTCTGCTGATCCGCATGGCACTGTTTGCACTGACGTTAGGTGTTGATACTCAACTTGAGCAATACGAACGTCCAGTTAATTGGTATTCACGAAAAGCTGATGTATAAATCGGCTATAGACTTTTAAGGATTAAAAATGACTCGTTCTGACGAACTATTTGAGCAGGCTAAAAAGACCATCCCAGGTGGCGTTAACTCTCCAGTACGTGCATTCTCTGGTGTAGGTGGCTCTCCGCGCTTTATCGAGAAAGCTGATGGCGCTTATATCTTTGATGCCGATGGCAAAAAATATATCGATTACGTCGGTTCTTGGGGACCGATGATCTTAGGTCACAACCACCCAAAAATTCGTCAAGCTGTATTAGCTGCGGTTGAAAACGGTCTATCTTTTGGTGCACCGACTGAACTTGAAATCACTATGGCTGAAAAAGTCATCGAAATGGTTCCATCAATTGAACAAGTTCGTATGGTGAGTTCTGGTACTGAAGCAACCATGAGTGCTATCCGTTTAGCACGTGGCTTCACTAACCGTGACAAAATACTTAAGTTTGAAGGCTGCTACCACGGCCACGCTGACTGCTTGCTAGTTAAAGCCGGTTCTGGTGCACTAACTCTGGGTCAGCCTAGCTCTCCAGGTATTCCTGAAGATTTTGCTAAGCACACCCTAACTGCAACTTACAACGATCTAGAATCAGTTAAGGCTATCTTCGAGCAATACCCAGAAGAGATCTCTTGTATCATCATCGAGCCTGTAGCAGGCAACATGAACTGCATTCCGCCAATCGACGGTTTCTTACAAGGTCTACGTACAATCTGTGATCAGTACGGCGCACTGATGATTATCGATGAAGTCATGACAGGTTTCCGCGTATCTAAGAGCGGGGCACAAGGTCACTACGGCGTAACACCAGATCTTACTACGCTAGGTAAAGTGATCGGTGGCGGTATGCCAGTCGGTGCTTTTGGTGGTCGTAAAGATGTGATGCAGTTTATTGCGCCAACAGGCCCAGTTTACCAAGCAGGTACCCTATCTGGTAACCCAATTGCGATGTCTGCAGGTCTTGCACAAATGGAAGCACTTTGTGAAGAAGGCGTTTACGAGCAACTAGCAGCTAAGACTCAGTACATTGCTGAAGGCTTTAAAGCGGCGGCTAACAAGCACGGCATTCCAATGGCAATCAACTACGTTGGCGGCATGTTTGGTTTCTTCTTCACTGATGAGGAAACTGTGACTAACTTTGCCCAAGTGACTAAGTGTGACACAGCGCGGTTTGCTGAGTTCTACCACCTAATGCTAGATGAAGGTGTTTACCTAGCACCTAGCGCTTATGAAGCAGGTTTCTTATCACTTGCTCATGGTGAAGAAGAGCTTGAAGCAACACTGGCAGCAGCTGACCGCGTATTTGCTAAACTAGCAAAAGCGTAATCAATAAGCTTAAGCGCTGTAGACTAAACGTGTAAAACGACACTTTCACAGCGAGCTCAATACAAAGGAACACTTGGCTAAGTGTTCCTTTTTTATATCTACTATTTACGACATGCCATACAGCGAGAAGCGATTCCAATTATTTCGCTATCATAATTTACAGCTATAGCGTGATTTAGCTAACCCTTCTGCAAAATAAGTAAAAGCTTGACTTAGTTAAGGTAAAAACCTAGATAACATCAAAAATGCAGAATCAATCACTACAGCAAGCCTTTGCACCACCACCAATATCACACTTTAAAACAAAATAAGAGCGACTTAACAGTTGTCATACGTCTATTGCTGTGGTTTGATCTCGCCGCCTAACCTTAAAATAAACTTAATTTGGTGTATTCCGTGTCAGTTTAGGTACGCCATAACATCACCAATGTGAGTCGCCCTATGTTGTACGCATTTTTAATTTCGCTAGCAGTACTTGCTCTGTTAAGTATTGTGTTTGAAGAGATAACCCACCTCAATAAAGCAAAAACCACACTTTTCTTTGGCTGCATCTCCTGGATTGCCTTATTTATGGCCGCTGGTGATCCTACTCATGAGAAAATCATTGAACATCAGCTCAATGAAAATCTACTCGAGATTGCTACTCTCTGGTTATTTTTAATGTCGACAATGACCTTTGTTGCTTATCTCAACGCCAAGGGCATGATTCAAATATTGGTACAGAAGCTATTTCCACAGCGAGTTTCAGTGCGATTACTGATGATCCAAGTAGCCTTATTCTCGCTTGTGCTATCTGCAATTTGTGACAACGTTACCGCCACCTTAGTATCGCTGGGCTTGCTAACAACTTTTAAACTTGAAAAGCAGATGCGCCGCCGCATGGCAGTACTTATCATTTTTGCGGTCAATTCCGGCGGTGTCGCCTTGATAACGGGTGATGTCACCACCTTGATGATCTTCTTAGGCGGCCATGTGCGTATGTCTGAGCTACTGATGCTATTTGTGCCAGCAGCCGTGAGCGTGATGTTGTTAGCCGTATTGTTTTCATTAAAAGCTGAGGGTGAAGTCTGTACCAGCCCTATCACCAAGCAGGTTCGTTCCGTCGATGTGGTTATTGCGGTGATTTTCTTTGCCACTATCATCATGACCATGGCGCTCAACATCCTATTTGGGATCCCGCCAGTTCTGACCTTCTTAACTGGTCTTTCAGTAATGTTCTTAGTTGGTCATACAACGAGAAGCGATAAAGAGGAACTACAAATTCTTGAGTACATTCGCCAAGTTGAATACGACACACTACTGTTTTTCTTGGGCATTTTACTATTAGTTGGCATGCTTAAAGAGATAGGAACCTTGGATCTGCTCACCCAAGTGTATTCTCAATTTGACCCTAATATCTCTAACTTTGTCGCAGGTATAGGCTCTGCACTGTTAGATAATGTCCCGTTAACGGCTGCACTACTTAAAGCCGAACCAATACTCAACACACCAGAGTGGTTAGGGCTCACTTACGCTGTAGGTGTTGGTGGATCGCTACTGGTGATAGGCTCTGCAGCGGGAATTATAGCGATGAGCAAGGTTAAGGAGCTTACCTTTGTCAGCTATCTTAAATATGTCCCAGCGTTGACCCTTTGTTACAGCGTGGGCTACGGTTTAACCCTATTTTTGGCGTATCATCTATATGGTTAACAGTTAACCTGTTGTATTTTAGCCCGAAAACCAAAAGGCCTAACAATGTTAGGCCTTTTGTTGCTGTAATTGAATGCTGTAATTGCCTGTATCGGTATAAGCTTTAAATGGCTGGGACCTTAAACTCCGTACCTTCAATAGCAAGCACTACATCCCTTGGCCTTATCTCAACGATTGTCAGCTTACCTTGAATGCTATCGCCTTCTTGCAGCTCAGCGCCATCAACGTTTAGCCAACGGTTATCAGGCACGCTCGAGTAGACATGGGCATTAATATTAAATTCAGGTACTTGTAACTGTAATCCCGCAGGTAATTGTCCATATTTGGGGATAGCATCTGACTTGGGTGTCGTTGGAATCGGATCCAGCTTTTCCTCCGTCACCGGACTTGCAACCGCATTTTCACGTTCAACATCTTTAAGCGCCGCTTCAAACGCCGCTAACAAGTTATTATTGTTATCAGCTGGCTTTTCACGCTCTAGACCAACATCATTTGCTGCGTATTCAACTTGATACTTCAAAGACTCAAGCAGCTCATCGCCACGCTTATTGCTATGCGCCCCTAAAATAATCGGCTCATCAGCACTCAATTGCTGTGATGATGTCTGCGTCCCCTGCCTTGAAGAGTTCTGGTTTATTCTCGCTTGCTGCGAGCCACTGTGCTCTACACTCTCTTGTGCACTAAGCAATGCAGCCATTAAGTCATTAGATTGCAGCTTTGAGGTCACAAATTGAGTTTGGTTCGCACTGGGTGACTGCCCTACATTGCGTACAGTTGCGGCTTGGGTCTCAAAAGCCTGAGCCACTGGCAACGCCACCTTTCCCGCTAAGCGGACTTCAGATATAAGCTCGCCGCGACTTGATTCTGGTTCTAGTTCTGATTGTAATTGTCGTTGTGGCTGTAGTTGTGATGATGACGCTTTGGCTGAAACTGGTTTACCGTTCACGCCTAAGGTTTGCACAACCGCTCCAGCTTCTGGATATAGCACGCGGCTTAACAGCCAGGCCGCTAGAATCATTAGCAATAGTGAACAGGTAAAAATAACAGCAAACCTTGCACTATTGCTCGTCTGTCTTTCTCTGTACTGCGCTCTTGGAGTCAATACAACATCATGTGTTATCGCTTGAGACTGCTGCTTATCTCGCGTCACTGCATCGAGTAAAATCGACATTAATACAACCTTTTGTCTTGGCCTAAACGCGGGCCAGCATCACTTAAATATAAGTTGATCTGTACAAGCGTTTGCGCACCTGCGATACCATCAGCAATCAAACCATGTTGGCGTTGAAACGCCTTTAACTTTTGCTCTAACTCTGGATCAAAGCTGTTTACTAATCGAGGCGAGGTGTCGGTAACACGCGCTAAACTGTTTTCTAGCCACTGGATTTGGGCTTGATTAGCTAACTGTCCAATCTCTTTTGGCTGATTCTTTGGCGCTTGCCACAAGATCTCGAAGGTACCGGTAAAGTGACGGTTAAACCAGTCTCGACTTACCCATAATTGTTGCTCATCAAGTTGTAGCAAGATTTGATCACCCTGCCTTGAAACCACTGTGCCATAGAAAGCTTGCTGATTATCATCAGCTAAATACACCACAGCAGGATAATTAAGGCGGACTAAAGAGTGCCAATTACCTTGCTGCTGGAAACAATCAAGCCCCTGCTGTTTTGCAGCCTGACATGCAGATAAACCAATATAAGGCACCTTGCCCCACAAACCTAAAATGCTGGCATAAGCGGTATCAATATCACGACTTTCAGAGATAGCAGTATTGAGTACACGCTGGCTACTGCTTAACTGGCGGCGACTGTCCTCCTGTTTAGTCATGCTGACATCAGCCACTGCCGCAGTTTGTGTGGCTTCAACACTTGAAAAAGCGCTTGGCAAGCCACTTGAGCCTGATGGACTAAACAGATAAAACGCAACACCAAAGGTTGCAACAAGCGATGCAGCGACTGCAACAGGCAGTAATACACTTTTTTTCTCAGGCTCTTCACCTAAGACTTCAGCCGATGCTAAGCGCACCATCTTATTATCAATCGGCACTTTAGATTGCGCGTAGCTGGCCATAAGTGCCCTCTCACACAACAAGTTGATTAATCTTGGAATACCGCCGCTGTACTTGTGTAACGCCTTGATTGCGCTTTTGTGGAACAGCGGCTCATGACGCCCAGCCACTTGAAGTCGATGCTGCACATACAAGGCAACCTCCTCAAGCGTTAGCGGCAATAAATGATAACGAGCAGTAATTCGCTGTGCTAACTGACGCAGCTCTTGTCTTTTAAGTAATTGCTGTAGTTCTGGCTGCCCGATCAAAATCACTTGCAGTAGTTTTTTGGTATCAGTCTCTAGATTCGTCAACAGCCTTAACTGCTCAAGTACTTCGGCTCGAAGGTGCTGCGCTTCATCGATGATCAATACCGTATTGCGGTCTTTGCTGTGATTATCAAGCAAGAACTTACTGATTAAGTCTGTAAGCTGCTTTAGGCTTGGGTTGTCGCCATAAACAATGCCGAGCTCATCACACAAGGTTGCCAGTAATTCAGACTCGGTCAATGACGGGTTTAAAATAAATGCCGTATCGGTATTATCTGGAAGCTGCTGTAACAAACAACGTGAAACGGTGGTCTTGCCGGTACCTACTTCACCCGTTAGCAATACAAAGCCACCGGTTTCACCTAGCCCATAGGTAAGATGGGCTAAAGCCTCTCTATGGCGATCACTCAAAAACAGATAGTGAGGGTTCGGCGCGATAGAAAACGGATTATCATTTAAGCCAAAGAAAGCCTTATACATGCGAGCTTTTATCCTTTTAAAACCTGTAAAGCCAACCACAAGTGATGGGTTGGATTGTTTATGCACACGAGTTAGAGTGCGTTTAGAGATGAATTGCCAATTAATACTTTTAACCTGCATTCACCAACAAACGCGAGCGTTTCACTTCGACTTAAGCGCTAGCATGAGCACAAACCATAAGCATAAACGTAGAATTAAGACTCACGTTAAAGCCAAGGGCTATGCTTGTCAAAATTTGCTTTAACTTATTCAGCTAAAGTAAGCTCAATATCAAATTGAGACGCATATCTTGCCAGTAATCGTCCCATATTCGCTATCATAAGCCCTAAAGGCACAATCGTTCCGTGCTACACTCCCACCTAAGTTACTTAGCGAGAAACCTTGTGAAAATTTACCTAGTTGGCGGCGCCGTCCGCGACACATTACTCAACCTAGATGTGAAAGACCATGACTATATGGTGGTTGGCGCAACACCGCAGCAGATGCTTGCACTTGGTTACAATCAAGTAGGTAAAGACTTCCCGGTATTTTTACACCCTAAAACGGGGCAAGAACATGCGCTTGCACGCACTGAGCGTAAAACGGCCGCCGGTTATGGTGGTTTCAGTGTTGACGCTGCACCGAACGTGACCCTAGAGCAAGACCTGCTCCGCCGAGATTTAACCATTAATGCTATCGCCCAGGATGACGATGGGAAGTTATATGACCCATATAATGGCGTAGCGGATATAGAAAAGCGCATTTTAAGACACGTATCAGATGCATTTATCGAAGATCCGTTGCGAGTACTTCGCGTTGCACGCTTTGCCGCTCGCTTCCACTCTCTTGGGTTCACTATTGCGCCTGAAACCATTAATTTGATGACTAAAATAAGCCAAAGCGGTGAGCTTGAAGCCTTAACGGCTGAACGTGTCTTCGTCGAATTAGATAAGGCATTAGCCACCGATAGCCCACAGGTATTTTTCAAAGTATTAAGAGCTAGCGGCGCACTTGCAGTGCTATTTCCTGAGATTGAAGCCCTATTTGGCATTGAACAACCTCAAAAATGGCACCCAGAGATCGATACCGGCATTCACACTTTAATGGTACTTGAGCAAGCTGCTAAGCTGACAAAAGATAACGCTGTAAGGTTTGCTGCACTGGTACACGATTTAGGTAAAGCCCTTAGCCCGAAAGAGCATCTACCTAAACATTATGGACATGGCCAAAAGGGCTTACCACTCATTAAAGCCCTCTGTTTACGCATTCGAGTGCCTAATGAATATCGCGATCTTGCACTCTTGGTTAGCGACCAGCATCAAAATATTCATAACATAACCGAGCTTAGAGCCGACACCATCGTCAAACTATTTGATAAAGCAGATTTTTGGCGTAAGCCACAACGTCTACTGCAACTACTTATCGCTTGCGAAGCCGATAGTAAAGGTCGAGCGGGATTAGAATTAACCCCTTACCCTCAGGCGGATTACCTTAAGCAGTGTTTTTTAGCGGCTTCAGCTGTTGAGGTTAAGTCAATCATAGAGCAAGGCTATAAAGGCGCGGCGATCCGAGAGCAATTAAATATCGCTAGAATTATGGCTGTTCAGGCCATCAAGGACTTACACTAATTTTGATATAAATAAAAAACTCATCAAAAGTTCATACTTTTGGTCTAGTATTAGAGTTGTGTTAAATATGTATAATTTACACTTAGCTTGCAGTTGCGGTAATTTTCGCTAAGTTATTCAGGCCTTAGCGTTAAAATGCATAGCAAAATTTTTTGTCTGTGACATAATTAACCAGTTCAGTTGTCATGTGCAGCTGTACTTATTTAATCCAACCTAAATAAAGGGAATTCCCGATGAATAAAAAAGTACTTTTGATTGCTGGTGTAGCAATGACTGCCCTTCTAGGTGGCTGTGCAAACACTACTGCTCTTGAAGAAAGCGTTGCAAACCTAGGTAACAAAGTTGACCAGCTTTCAGCTGAAGTTAGCTCTCTAAAGTCAGATCACGCTAAAATGTCTGCAGACATCAACGATGCAGCTGCTGTAGGCGTTGCTGGTCTTGCTGAAGCAGAACGTGCTAACGCGCGTATCGACAACATCGCTTCTTCTTACAAGAAGTAATATGTTTAGGAATTTGGCCTAATTTTTATTCAGGCTAACTCCCAAGGCTTGGTTTCAGGTATTGCACTTGACCAAGCCTTAAATTTATCTGCAGTATCATTTTCCCAGCAAACCTCCCAACAGCTAATTACTATCCATTTACCGCCGCCTAAAACAAAACGTTAGCGCTAGTGTGTGATATCAATGCAGTCATGAAAGTGCAGACAATAAAAAAGCGCCCAATATGGACGCCTTTAAAATAATACCAATCAATAATCAACTTTACGATTAGCTTTGAATGTTCACCGGGATCCCAGCTTGAGTCAGTAACGCATCATTGGCTTTGCTGTAATCTACGTCTTCTTTACCAATAAACTCAACCACACCACGACTCATTTCACGGACCTTATCACTGCCACCGTTAGCCGTTGAAAGTGGCGAATGCACCTCGATTAATTGACGTCCATCAGGTTCTGTCGATGTTTTAACGGTTTCGTTGATAATCGTAACCTGGTCACCGTATTTTACCTTATCGAACAACCATTCAATGTCATCAGGATTGAGACGAATACAGCCTGCACTAACACGCATGCCGATGCCAAAGTCTTTGTTTGTTCCGTGAATAAGGTAGCTGCCGTCGCCATAAGAAAGCTGAATGGCAAACTTACCTAATGGGTTATCCGGCCCAGCGGGAACCACACGAGGTAACTCTTCGCCAAGTTCCTCTAAGTGCTCTTTACGAATACTAGCAGGCGGTGTCCAACTTGGATTAGGAATACGTGACTTGATCTTAGTGACCATTTCAGGTGTTTCTCGGCCAATACGGCCAATTCCCACAGGGAACACATGCACTTCTTTACCGCCTTTAGGGAAGTAATATAAACGCAGCTCAGCTAAATTAATCACCACACCTTTATGAGGCACATCAGGCAGTAACATTTGCGTTGGGATCAATAAACGGCTACCAGGTGTTGGCAAAAATGGGTCAACGCCAGGATTAGACTCCATCAATTCCAAAATACCGATATTGTATTGTTTTGAAATCGTCTGGAAGAAGTCCCCCTTCTGTACGACGTGCTCTTGCAACTCCCCAACTAGGCGACTGCCATCTTGAGGAATTGAATAAACATTGGCAAATGAAGTCAGTGGCAAAAATGCCAAGATGAACAACAGCAAATTACGCATCATCAGTTTTTCAGTTTCCGATTAGTTGAATAAGCAAAGGTTAACCTGAGCACAGATTATTTTCTAGTCATCACGTTAATAACAAAGTCGATTTCTAATGTATCAAACTGAGCATGTTGAATTTGATGACGCACCTTATCATTCGCACGCCATGCATACGGTGTCATTTCAAGTAGTGCTATTGCCTGTTCGCCCGATACACTTGCCGTAAGAGATAAGCGCTCACTATGCTGCAACTCAAGCTCTTTAGGTAAATTATCACTAACTGGCTTTTCAGATAAGTCTGGGTAGATAAACTCACGAATTTGCCATAAATGCCTAGGACCCGCAGCCACTTGCAGTATCACGCCATCTTGCTTCAGTACACGAGTCAACTCTTTGCCTTTTAACTGCTTATCGATCAACGTGACCAAATCAAAGCTTTCATTGGCAAAAGGTAAGTGCTTCAACGTTGAAACGATATAGGTAGGACTCGCCTCCGCTTTAGCAGCAGCAAATATGGCATTCTCAGCTTCACCGATACCCGTTTGGGTTAATGACAGCTCGGGCTTTAACTCAGACAAAATGCCCTTTACCGTACGCAAGAAGTAACCATCACCACAATCAAAGTCCAGCTGAGACAAGGCCTCTGCGGAGATAACTTGAGGTAACTCAGCAATAACCTTGGCAATCGCTTGTGCTAGCGGAATATAGATCCCCGACTCAAGTACATAGCGCTTAGCACGCATCACTGCGCGTGAGTCTGCTTTAGGTTTTTTGGGTTGGCTAAACACCCAGTAGCCTTGCTCATTGATGTCAAAGTGATGCTTGTTTTCACAGTGCAAGCCTTTCGACTCTTCATGCACCATAAAGGGTGACTGACATACAGGACAAAGATAAATACTATTCATAACACGCTCATCAATTAGCTTGAATGCTTAAATTATAGGGTGACTTTATCTATTTACAGGAAGATAAAGCCACATAACACCGCACCTAAAGCGAGGCGATAAATCACAAATGGTGTCATACCCATCTTACTTATGATCTTCAAAAAGTAATGGATACAGATATATGCCGCTATAAATGACACCACGATACCCAAACCCAGTGCTTGGTAATCGATAACTTGACCGCTATCGAGCAGATCTTTAGTGACCAAAATCGCAGCGCCTAAGCTCACAGGTACCGACATCAAAAATGAAAAACGTGCCGCGGCTTCGCGACTTAATCCTAGCATCAAGGCTGCGGTAATCGTAGCACCAGAACGTGAGGTACCCGGGATAAGCGCCATCGCCTGTGCAATACCAATCACAAGGGCTTTTTTCCAGCCGACTTGAAACTCATTAAACCCTTCACGCTGCATTTTATCTGCCCACCACAGTAATAGACCAAAAATAATGGTGGTGGCTGCAATCACTTCCATATTGCGAAAATGGGTTTCGATAAAACCTTTTGCGCTAAAACCAACAATTACAGCAGGAATAGTCGCTAAAATAATCCACCAAGATAACTTACTTTCTTGGGTTTGCTTACCTGTAACAATACTGCCAGTCCAAGCAGTAAACATTGATAACAGCTCGCGGCGGAAATACATCACCACGGCTAATAGCGATCCCGTATTGACTGCCACATCAAACGACAAGCCTTGATCTTCCCAGCCCAACAGCTGAGCAGGTAAAATAAGGTGAGCAGAACTTGAGATCGGCAAAAACTCGGTGAGACCCTGAATAAGAGCCAATATAATCACCTGAAAGGTATCCATAACTATCCTAAATCAAAAAAGGTTTACTTCGACCAGCTAAACTCTACTGGCCATAATGACTGCTGACTCTTGTCGTAGTTATCCCAAAGGGCTTGGTACGACTGTTGGACAACGGGGTGGATTAAAGAGGGAGCAATTTCCGCTAATGGCCATAAAACAAAGGCATTATAAAGGATCTCCGCTCTTGGAAGTTCTATTGGCTGAGTTGTAACGGTATCGTCATACAGCAATAGATCTAAATCTAAAGTTCTTGGGGCAAATTTCTTAGCCCCTTTCACTCGACCATGGTTCTGTTCAATCTGTTTAAAAGTGCTAACTACCTCAGCTATCGGTAACTCAGTTTGGGCGGCAACCACCATATTAAGAAAGTTAGTCCCTTCAAAACCCACAGCTTCACTTTCAAATACTGACGACAGTTCGAGCGCATCAAAATAGTCATTAAGATCGGTTAACGCAGCCTTAAGGTGACGCTCAGGTTCGATATTGCTACCAAGGCTGATAAAAATCTTCGCCATCTATGCATAACCTCTTTCAATCTCGACACCCACTGCAGATGCTGTGGGCACCGCTCCCGGCTTCATCACTTTAACTTTGACCCAAGGCACATTAAATTCACTCATCACACAAGCTGCAATCAACTCAGCTACGGTTTCAATTAACTCTATCGGCTTTTCGGTGATCAACGCTGTCAATCGGTTCGACACCGTTTCATAGCAAAGGGCATGCTGATAATCATCACTTGCTGCTGCAAGTCGATTATCCCAAGCCATGTCTAAGTCGATAAGCAAGCTCTGATGGATCTGTTTTTCCCACTCATAGATCCCGATTACGGTTTCAATTCTCAGTTCTCTAATCAGTACTTTATCCATGATGTCTCCAAAACGTTAATCAATGACTCTGAGGTCAGATAAGCTAAAACGAACAAAAGAGATATAATCCGCCCCAAAGCTGAAATATTACGCTAACGCTCTTTCTAACGAGACCAAACCAAAGTAGGATAACTCTCGCTATATAAAGAATTATTAAATAATTGTCGCTTATGAGAGCAAGGCTGCGACCAAAGCATTTCAAACAATATTTTATGTACTCGTTATGTGTTTAATTCATCTGTAACCAACAAAACACACAAGCACATTTTTTATGTGGCGCGATGATACCCTAAGAAGGATAAGGAAACCAATTTGACCGTAACTGTACTCACAATCGTCATGATCTTGGGCGCCTATTTGGCAGGCTCAGTGTCGAGTGCTGTTTTGGTGTGTAAGCTACGTGGTCTTCCCGATCCCCGCACCCAAGGCTCAGGGAACCCTGGCGCGACCAATGTGCTACGGATCGGTGGAGCCAGTTCTGCCGCGTTAGTGCTATTTTGCGATATGTTAAAAGGCGCCGCTCCCGCATACTTAGCCTTTAGACTTGGTGTCGACCCTATCGCATTGGGCGTGATTGCTATTGCCGCCTGTCTTGGGCATATTTTCCCAGTCTTTTTTGACTTCAAAGGCGGCAAAGGCGTCGCAACAGCATTCGGTGCTATGGCTCCTATCGGTCATGACCTAGCACTATGGTTAATGGGCTCATGGATTGTCATCCTTCTACTCACACGTTACTCCTCTTTCGCGGCAATTTGTACCGCGTTACTGGCTCCGGTATACACCTGGTGGCTCGATGACAGATTTACTATCCCAGTAGCCATGCTCTCGACGCTGATAGTAATTCGTCATAAAGACAATATTAAACGCCTGCTTAAGGGTGAAGAGTCTAAGATTTCTCGAAAAAAGCCATCGTGATATTAAAACAAATGCCTTTAACAATTGATTAGCTCGCTAGGATTAATCTCTGTACCTGCCCCTTTCAGCTTTCTTCTGCACGACCTATTTACACGAAAGAGTATTTTAGAAATTGCTTTTTAACTAAGGCTACCTATACTTGCTGCGATTGCTTTTTATCCATCGCGGACTATAACCGCGCCGATTTTGATTGAGTTGCTAGCTTGACCGAGCCGCAACCCGTTCTGACACTACCTCGAATACAGCGCTCAGCCTCTTTGAGCCTGCCAGTAAAGCTATCGTGTTCTCTCCTTTTGAGTACCTTTTGTTATGGTTCCACAATTAAGTGAAGCTGTGATGGATACCATTGCCGATGCATTGGTTGAAACCGGCTATATCGTTCTGTCCGACGCGCTACCGTTATCTGTATGTGAGCAGTTATTACAAAGCTCTAAAAGTGCCACTTGGGACGACTTTCGACCTGCGGCGATTGGACGTGGTGGCGAACAGCAACGCGTAGAAACGATACGCAGCGATAAAATTCGTTGGCTGTCAGAACAGCGCCCTTCAGACAAACTCTACCTTGAACTCATGACACAGCTTCGCGAGGGCATGAACAAACGACTGTTTTTAGGACTATTTGATTTTGAGAGCCACTACGCCATTTATGAGCCTGGTGCATTTTATCAAAAACATTCAGATGTATTACAAGGAACAAGAAATCGCATTTTAACCTCAGTCCTGTTCCTCAACCATGACTGGCAACCCGAGCATGCTGGTGAATTGATCGTATATGATAAAAGCGATAATAAACTAGCAACCATTACGCCTGAATTTGGTAAATGGGTGGTATTTTTAAGCGAACGCTTCCCCCACGAAGTACTGCGCACCGGAGTTAACCGTTACAGTATTGCGGGCTGGTTCCGTGTGAGTAACGCTAACCACGGATTTTAATAGATATACTGTAGTCATAAAAACGGCGCTCAATGAGCGCCGTTTTTTTATTTGTTTTAAAACCTTAATCAACAGGCTCTAAAGTATCGAGTGGCCATCTTGGCTGCCCTTTTACCGCTAGGTCTTCAACTTGACCCGCTCTTAAACGCTGCAGACCGGCATAGGCAATCATCGCGCCGTTATCGGTACAGAACTCACCGCGAGGGTAATACACTTTACCACCTAAGCCTTGCATCATATCGCTCAAAGATGAGCGTAGACGAGTATTCGCACTCACGCCGCCCGCAATCACAAGGTTCTTATAACCCGTCTGCTTTAAGGCGCGCTTACATTTAATCGCTAAGGTATCAACAACAGCTTCTTCAAAGGCGCAGGCGATATTGGCGCGAGTTTGATCATCTTTCGGCTCTGCAGCAATCGTATTTGCAGCAAACGTCTTAAGGCCAGAAAAACTCATGTTAAGCCCAGGCTTGTCTGTCATTGGACGAGGGAAGCGATAACTATTGGGTACGCCTTTAGCGGCAAGTTTTGACAACCTTGGACCACCAGGGTAATCAAGCCCCATTAATTTAGCGGTTTTATCAAATGCTTCACCAGCTGCATCATCAACAGACTCACCCAGCACTTCATAGCGGCCTATTCCTTCAACGCCAACCAGCATGGAATGACCGCCCGAAACCAACAAAGCAAGAAACGGAAACTCTGGTACGTCATCTTCCAGCATGGGCGCTAACAAGTGCCCTTCCATATGATGTACACCAATTGCAGGTTTATCCCAGGAAAATGCCAATGCACGCCCCACACAAGCACCGACTAATAATGCGCCAATAAGTCCAGGCCCTTTGGTATAAGCAATACCATCGATATCCTCGATAGTCATGTCAGCATCGGCTAACGCCTGGCGTATTAAAGGTACAATTTTGCGAACATGGTCGCGAGAGGCCAACTCAGGCACAACCCCACCATAGTCGGCATGCAATTTAACCTGACTGTAAAGCGCATGCGACAGCAAGCCCTTTTCATCGTCATAAACCGCAATTCCTGTTTCATCACAGGATGTTTCAATACCTAAAACCCGCATTATTTCTCGTCTTCGGTTGACATAATTACCGCTAATTCTACCTGTTGTGCTTTAATTACTCCATAGTCCTGTCACGGTCTGCGGATAATATCGACGAATATGCCCTATTCAGATCGCTTTAAGGGGTTTACAAGAGGGTGCGAGTCGGTATAGAATTCCGCACCATTTTTAAATAATCTGAGTCAAGTAATTGTCTCAATACAACCTACACCTAAGGGGTGATGGCGTATGCCAATTATTAAAGTACGTGAAAACGAACCATTCGACGTAGCTCTTCGTCGTTTCAAGCGCTCTTGTGAAAAAGCTGGTATCTTAGCTGACGTTCGCGCTCGTGAATTCTACGAGAAGCCAACTACTTGCCGCAAGCGTGCTAAAGCCGCTGCAGTTAAGCGTCTAGCTAAGAAGCTTTCTCGCGAAAACGCACGTCGCGTACGTTTATACTAATCTCATTATGAGCCTAGTTGATCAGCTAAAAGACCAAATGAAAGAAGCCATGCGCGCGAAAGAAAAGCTGCGTTTGGGGACGATTCGTATGGCACTAGCCGCCGTTAAGCAAGTTGAAGTGGATACCCGCGAAACTCTGACTAACGACCAAGCTATAGCGGTCTTAACCAAAATGGTAAAGCAGCGTCGCGATTCTATTGCTCAATATGAAGCAGCAGGCCGTGACGAACTAGCGCAGATAGAAGCAGAAGAAATTCTAGTTTTAGAAAAGTTTTTGCCTCAACCTCTTTCAGAAGAGGAAGTCATTGCGTTAGTTGATGCAAGCATCGTTGAGATGGGAGCATCCACCATGGCGGATATGGGTAAAGTAATGGGAGCATTAAAACCAAAGGTAATGGGTAGAGCTGACATGGCGGCAATTGGCGCTATGATCCGTGCAAAACTCAAATAACTTTAGTTTTATTGCATGAATGAGCCGTGCTTCTGCACGGCTTGTTTGTTTTCGAAATTCCCAAATTTGATTTCACGAAACTTTTGATTTCACGTAACAAGGCGGCATTTAACAATACTAATGGCGATACCTCGTGATTTTATTAATGAGCTAGTAGCTCGCACTGATATTGTCGATCTCATCGACCCTAAAGTGCCCCTAAAAAAGGCGGGTAAAAACCACTCTGCCTGTTGTCCTTTTCATAGCGAAAAATCTCCCTCTTTTACAGTCAGCAGAGACAAGCAGTTTTATCATTGCTTTGGCTGCGGCGCGCACGGCAACGTCATCGATTTTGTCATGGAATATGACCGACTCGACTTTGTTGATGCCATTGAAGAACTCGCCGGACAATTGGGACTTGAAGTTCCACGGGAGCAAGGTACAGGGAAGCCACGCGATCAAGAATTGAGTCGCGATTTATATCAGTTAATGGAAGAAGCTAGCCTATTCTTTCAAAGCCAACTAAGGCAACACACAGACAAACATAAAGTCCTTGATTATCTTGAACATCGAGGCCTTTCAAAAGAAGTGGTTGAACACTTCAATATCGGCTTTGCACCCGATGGGTGGGATGGCTTACTCAGCCGTTACCGTCAAAACCAAGACTCGCAAGACAAGCTGCTTACCGCAGGAATGGTGATCGAGAACGACAGTGGCAAACGCTACGATAGATTCCGCGACCGCCTAATGTTTCCAATCCGAGACAGACGCGGACGAGTCATCGGCTTTGGAGGCAGAGTTTTAGGAGACGGTACACCGAAGTACTTGAATTCTCCAGAAACGCCCATATTTCATAAGGGTAATGAGCTTTATGGCCTATATGAATTAAAACAGCGTCACCGCGAACCACAAAGAGTCTTGATTGTTGAAGGCTATATGGACGTAGTGGCACTGGCACAGTTTGATGTTGACTATGCGGTAGCTTCTTTAGGTACATCGACCACAGCTGATCAATTTCAGTTGCTACTACGTAGTGCAAAAGAAGTCATCTGTTGTTATGACGGTGATAAAGCCGGAAAAGAAGCTGCATGGCGCGCACTAGAAACTTCACTGCCGCTGCTGAAACCAGGTAATCAGGTTCGATTTATGTTTCTTCCTGAAGGTGAAGATCCCGATACCTTGGTTAGGCAAATTGGCAAAGAAGCGTTTGAAGCGCAAATTGACCAAGCTATGGCACTTCCTGAGTTTTTGTTTGAGAACCTCACAAAAACTTATGGCAATGAAGATAAGAGTGTATTGGCAAAAAATGCCATTAAACTCATAGAAAAAGTACAGGACACTGTATTACAGAGCCTGTTACTCGAAGATTTAGCACACAAGCTAAGAATGAACGGTGCCGATGAGCTTAAGCGAAAATTTAACTTTTCAACTAAGATGGCCGAAAAGCCAAGTCAGCACAAAGCGTTGAAAGGACGAGGTACGCCTCTGCGATTAGCCATCGCGTTGCTAGTACAACATCCGCATTTGGGTGAAAAACTACCCGAACAACCAGCGCTAAAACATATACAGATGGCCGGCATAGACTTGCTGACCCTTGTATTAGATTTAACTCGCGGGCAAGCAATAAGCAGCGCACAACTACTTGAACAGTTCAGGGGCGATAACCAATTCAGCACCCTAAAAAAACTGACCCAATGGGATCATCAAGTGGCGGATGAAAACTTGCTTCAAAAGTTAAAAGAAACCCTCGTGTGGTTAAATAACCAGTATCTTGAACAACGTTATCAGGAACTGAGTATGAAGAAGAACCTCACGAAAGAAGAGCGGTTACAGCTTAGTAAGCTAATTTCAGTGATTAAAAGTAAGGCTTAGATAGAGATTTAGCCTCAAAAGTAAACACTTGGACTAGCACAGAGAAGCACCGAAGGCTATAATTGACGACTTGCGCGGCTGTTTTTTGCCCGTCGTTTTAACTGTTTCCCAACTTGGATGATATCTATGGATCATACTCCGCAGTCGCAACTTAAATTGTTGCTCGCCAAAGGTAAAGAGCAAGGTTACTTAACCTATGCAGAAGTGAACGATCACTTACCTGCAGACATGGTCGATTCTGACCAGATTGAAGATATTATCCAGATGATCAATGACATGGGTATTCGAGTCTATGAACAGGCTCCGGATGCTGATGATATCATGATGTCTGAAGACAGCACCGATGAGGATGCTGCTGAAGAAGCTGCTGCTGCGCTTGCAACAGTAGAATCTGAATTAGGTCGTACAACCGACCCAGTACGTATGTATATGCGTGAAATGGGTACCGTTGAACTTCTTACTCGTGAAGGCGAGATTGTTATCGCTAAACGTATCGAAGAAGGTATCAACACGGTTCAAGCATCTGTAGCGGAATATCCGCAAGCGATTGCTATGATCCTTGAGCAATTCGACCGTTATGAAGCTGAAGAAGTCAGACTATCTGACATTATCTCAGGCTTCATCGATCCAAATGCTGAAGATGTTGCTCCAACTGCAACTCACGTTGGTTCTGATTTATCTGATGATGAATTAGATGATGAAGACGACGATGACGATGATGATGATGACGAAGAAGAGGAAGGTCCAAAGGGTCCTGATCCTGAAGAAGCTAAAGAGAAATTCACTACGCTTCGCGTCGCTCATGAAAACGCATTAAGAATCATTGCAGAAAAAGGCCGTGGTCACCCTGAGTCGACTGTCGCCCTTTTTGAAATTGGCGAGATCTTCAAAGAGTTCCGTTTAATGCCTAAGCAGTTTGACCGCTTAGTTAAAAACATGCGCTCTATGATGGATAAAGTCCGTGTTCAAGAACGTTTGATCATGAAGCTATGTGTTGAACAAGCTAAAATGCCGAAGAAAAACTTCGTCAAAGTTTATACTAGCAACGAAAGCAGCATTGAATGGTTCAATGACGAACTCGCATCAGGTAAATCATATGTAGAAGGTCTACAAATGGTTGAATTTGATGTACAGCGTTGTCGTGCAAAGCTTGATGCTATCGAAGTTGAAACGGGTCTAGCGATCGGTGCAATTAAAGATATCAACCGTCGTATGTCTATCGGTGAAGCGAAAGCTCGTCGTGCGAAGAAAGAGATGGTTGAAGCAAACTTACGTCTAGTAATTTCTATCGCGAAAAAGTACACCAACCGTGGTCTACAGTTCTTGGATCTAATCCAGGAAGGTAATATCGGCTTGATGAAAGCGGTAGATAAGTTCGAATACCGTCGTGGTTATAAGTTCTCAACTTATGCGACTTGGTGGATCCGTCAGGCGATCACTCGCTCTATTGCTGACCAAGCAAGAACGATCCGTATCCCAGTACATATGATTGAGACAATCAACAAGCTTAACCGTATCTCTCGCCAAATGTTGCAAGAGATGGGTCGTGAACCTTCTCCTGAAGAGTTGGCAGAGCGCATGTTAATGCCTGAAGATAAGATCCGTAAGGTACTTAAGATAGCTAAAGAGCCGATCTCAATGGAAACGCCTATTGGTGACGATGAAGATTCGCACTTAGGTGACTTCATTGAAGATACGACGCTTGAACTACCTCTTGACTCAGCGACAGGCGAAAGCTTGAAGAACGCGACTCACGAAGTCTTAGCAGGTCTAACGGCTCGTGAAGCTAAAGTACTGCGTATGCGTTTTGGTATCGACATGAATACTGATCACACGCTAGAAGAAGTGGGCAAGCAGTTTGACGTAACACGTGAACGTATTCGTCAGATTGAAGCTAAAGCGCTACGTAAGTTGCGTCACCCTTCTCGCTCTGAGATCTTAAAGTCGTTCCTAGACGAGTAATCGTCAAACACTTTAACTCAAATAGAAAAGCTGCCAAATAGGCAGCTTTTTTTGCTTAAAAATGGGTATGACTACCGCTGTGAGTAATCAATCAAAGCTCCCCCTCAGATTAAGCACCTCAATACTACGCGTAACAAAACTATCTGTAACCTAGTCGCTATGACCTTGAATTTTGCTCAAAAATTCGATTAATCATAAAAGTAGTCATTAAAACCAAGCCATATTGATTAACAGATAAGCAGTCGTGCATCTATAAGTGTATTTCGAGTAAAATCTCTGGTGACAAGCGCCAGTAAACCTCGTATACTTCTCAGCGCTTTCGATAGTGACGACTATCTTAAGTCGGCCCCTTAGCTCAGTTGGTTAGAGCATACGACTCATAATCGTCAGGTCCCCAGTTCGAGTCTGGGAGGGGCCACCAAATTAAAACGAAGAAGCCTACCTTGTGTAGGCTTTTTTGTATCTGCAGAAAATTACGACTAACAACAGAAACTATAATCGTCATCAATTCATGCAGTTCAAGTCTGCAAGAATCCACCAATTTAAAACGAAGAAGCCTACCTTGTGTAGGCTTTTTTGTATCTGCAGAAAATTACGACTAACAACAGAAACTATAATC
>NZ_JBRILW010000013.1:0-142502 GCF_052977125.1 Shewanella sp. 30m-14
GTTTAAAAACACTCGGATTTTGCCATCTTATAAAGATCGGTCAACCGATCAATAAACTGCTAAATGATCGGCATTAAACCCTAGGGTTCCTTTTTAAATGTCACTTGAACTATTTTGTTAATCGACAAACAATTGCCATTTAAGCTCTGAGTCTACAGTTTGTAACCTTTACGTCTAATGAACAACGAGATAACCGCTACCAGTATAAATAAGGGGCCAAAACTACCACCACTTGATTGATTAGTATCTGTATCTGTATCTGTGTCCGTATCAGTGCTTGTGACGGTGATAGTAAAAGCAGTTAAACTTGCACTTGCGTCAGAACTATCTTTAACACTGATGACGATACCTGAGGTCGTACCAATGTCGCTTTGTGTTGGTGTCCCCGTTAATGCCCCTGTTGAAGTATTAAATGATGCCCAAGTTGGCTTATTGATAATACTAAATGTTTTAGTATCTCCAATATCAGCATCAGTTACTGTTGGTATAAAGCTATACAAGGCACCTTCAGCCACTGAAGTTGCTGGAACCCCTGAAATGAGCGGTGCAAAATTAACATTTACAACCGTCACTACAACGTAATCGTTAACGCTTGCACCATCCTGGTCAATTGCTGTCACGATAACTGTTGTGCTTCCTACATCTTCTTGGGTTGGTGTCCCCTTATAGTTATTACCTTCGAGCTTCATCCATGAGGGAATATTTGTGAGGATATAGCTTAAATCATCGCCATCAGGATCTGTAAAAGCCCCGTCTGGAGATGGAAAACTATACAGCTCACCTTCTCTTGCCAATTGGTCTGCTATAGGGCTATCGAGAACTGGCGCATCATTAGTATTCAATACGGTAAGGTCAAAACTCACAAGGCTATCTGTTGCACCTGCCCCATCAGCTACCGAGATCACAATGCCTGAGGTCGTACCAATGTCGCTTTGTGTTGGTGTCCCCGTTAATGCCCCTGTTGAAGTATTAAATGATGCCCAAGTTGGCTTGTTGGTAATACTAAAGGTTTTTGTATCTCCAATATCTGCATCTGTTACTGTTGGTGTAAAGCTATACAAGTCACCTTCAACAACAGACGGTTCAGAGCCCCCTGAAATGATTGGTGCAAAATTAACATTTACAACCGTCACTACAACGTAATCGTTAACGCTTGCACCATCTTGGTCAGTTGCTGTCACGATAACCGTTGTACTTCCTACATCTCCTTGGGTAGGTGTACCCGTGTAATTATTACCTTCAAGCGTAATCCATGACGGTAAGTTTGTGATGATATAGCTTAAATCATCGCCATCTGGATCAGTGAAAACACCAAGTGGGGAGGGAAAACTGTACAAGGTCCCTTCACTTGCAAATTGGTCTGCTACAGGATTAACCAAGGTGGGTGCATCATTAATATTCGTTACGGTAATATTAAAACTGGCAAGGCTATCTGTTGCACCTACGGTGTCAGTAACCGTAATCACAATACCTGAGGTTGTACCAACATCACTTTGTGTCGGCGTACCCGTTAATGCACCTGTTGAAGTATTAAACCATGCCCAAGTTGGTTTATTACTAATACTATAAGTCAGGTCATCACCATCAGCATCAGATCCAACGGGTATGAAATTGTAATCAGTATCTTGATCAACAGTTGTGCTTGGGCTACCTGATATAGTGGGAACGTTGTTACCATTGGAAACATGGATATCATGGGTGTAAAGACTGGGTTCATTTACACCATCATTTATTACGATTTTAGCTTGTACTGTATATTCACCGCCCCCATTGACTGGGGTGTAAACAACACCTTTAAGCAGGCTTTGTGCTTGCCCTAAGTCTATCGGACCTATGTTATTAACAGATAAGCTTCCTTTGTCACTAGCATTTAAAGAAAGCGTAATGGTAACGATGTCATCATCACCCTGGGTTAAAATGAGTTCGTTAAAGGGCGTGGCTGTTTCTACAGAGGCCAATTCGGTACTGACTTTAATTTTTTTGGTGCCTTCTACAGTACCATCACTGAACCAGAGTTCATTATTGACACTAAAGTAGATGTTCTCGGCAGATGCCGATAAATTATCAACAGTTGTGCTACCACCGATTGTTATGTCATGTAACATAAAAGTGCCGTCGGTGGTGCCATCACTCACCCAAAGTTCACGCCCGTGTACGCCATCATCAGCGTAAAAATAAATTTTTTCACCAAACTGAGAAATAAAGGTTACAGCAGGGTCGCCGTTGACATTAATATCTTTTAATAAGCTTGTGCCGTCCTGAGTGCCGTCACTAATCCAAAAGGTGTTACCACTGCCAAAATCGCCCTTAAAATAAAGGGAGTTTTTGATGATGCCTAAATTACTAAATATCGCACTGCCGTTACCAGTGTTATTAGCAATAACTTGCTTGGTGCCCCCTTCGCTGCCATCAGTAGCCCAAATGCCGCTTAGCCCATTTGAACTTGGATTAAAATAAACTTTATTGTCTAATGGCTGGGTAATACTGGAAAAAGATAAGTTATCGCTGCCAGTTGCGATGTCTTTTATTATTCTTGTGCCGCCTATTGTGCCATCTGTTATCCACAATTCGTTACCGTAGGTAGATTCGTTAGCTAGAAATATTAAGTTACCCCCTAAATTCACAGTTTGTTCAAGGTAGGTGCTGACTGAAGCAATCTTAATTGTTCCGGCTTTAGAACCATCGGATACCCATAAAGAGCGAGCATTTGAAGCGTCATACGCAGCGAATACGAATTTGTTGTTGAGAGCAGTTAATCCAGTTACGTGAGATGAGCCCCCAGGGTAAGTATTAATCAGCTCATAGGTACCTGATGTGGTATTGTCTGTTACCCAGAGTTCACGAGTCCCTCCCTCTGGTGTTCTTGCATTAAAAAATATACCCGCTTCCAATGCATAGTAATCATACAAGGCATCAATATCAGCTTTGAGTAATTGAGTGCCAGCAGCCGTGCCATCGCTCATCCAAAGCCCTTGCTGTCCCCCTGTATTGCCTTCAAAATAGAGGTTACCTTCGACAGCGATACTGAAACGATCACTGGTAAATATTGTATTTGTTTGGCTTATGTCTGAACCATCCATCAACAGTTGGGTACCATTTGGCGTGCCGTCGGATCCCCATAAGCTTTGGCCTGTTCTAGGCTCACCAACGGTAAAATAGAAGTGTTCATCCTGAACGCGGAAATTACTAATCACTGAACTTCCATTGTAGGTGATGTCTTTTAGTATTGTGGTCCCCTCTATAGTGCCATCCGTGGACCAGAGTTCATTGCCAGCTAATCCATTATTAGCCACGAAATAGGTATTAGATTTAAACTTAATAAACTGACTGTTAACTTTTGGTATAGGGGCATAGATGTTAACGGCTGAGTTCGCTTCAATCCAATCTCCACGGACCATGTGTTCACACTCAAATCGATCCCTTATATACTCCTCTTCTACATTATCAACCATGCACACAAACCAAGTGCCGTTTTCGGCAGCGCAAGATTGTTTATCTGGAGTAAAAAGGGGTTGTTGATGTTCGTCTTCACAACCAGCGGCAATGGATGATGAAGGTAGAAGTATTAGTGTACTAGCCAGTAGAATACGTAGCTTACGTGGTAAGTTAAAAATGGGCATTGAACTCTCTTAATTAGTTTTTGATTTGTTTTTGATTTGATTGCATTTAAAAAGTTTTAATTCGTAAAAACAGCAGCAATATGAGCATTAGTGAATAGGATGATTTAACTATTATTCCACGCGCTTATTGTTAAGCAAATGCGGTTGAGGATATCTAATTTCGGCAGATGTTACATAGCAGCTCACGACATGTAAACACCTTCGGCTCAAGTAGCAATACGCTGAATCTGAAACAAAAAAACAACAAAGTAAATATAGGGGGAGAGTCAAGGTATAAGTGATAAAATTTATAATATTGAGCATCACAATTATGCTTAATATTATTAATCTATGAAGCTTTATACTGAAACGCAAATATTGATATTTTCAGATTATTCTGTAGAGTTTATTCATTAGTGCTCAAAAATAAGTCACCTTTTAGTTTACTCCCCCCTCAAATATATTTACGTAACAGTCAAATTAAATGTAGTTATACTTAAACCTATCAATAATGAAAAATCAGGCTGCTATACCTTTCTGCTATGTAGGCATTCACTACGAGAAATTTACTTTGATAATTTCTGTCGTTTAGTTCAAGAAAAATAACTGCCTTCGAAAAGAAATTGAATCGATGACGGAGCAATGCCTTACGGAAGCATCATAAGTCATACTTACAAAGTTTTTACTATCAGTTTGACCTATACACTGTTGCCCCCCTAAAGCGCAAAGTACCAAACCAGAGACAGTAAACCTCTCTATTAAGTGTATTCTTTAAAGATGCTAAACCTATGTTTAGGAGTCTAGACTTTATAATATTGACAACGCTAATACACATGCGATGTTTTCTCATATCTACCCATGCTTTCCCTATTACTTCGCTAAAAGCCGGAGTCCAATGAACATGAGTAATCTTGGGGCGAAGCCTCATAATGATAACCACCTACTGGAGTAAATGGTTTAGTGCTGAAAACAAAAAAGGAACCCTAGGGTTCCTTTTAAAAGTCTTTCGACTATTTCAAACAAGAAAAAGCGTTAATCTTTATTCTTATCGCGAATATGACCCACCATACGCTTACGGCGACGCTCTTGGCTCACGGTTAGCTTCTTGGTGTTCATGCCCTCAAATGGGTTGCCACCTTCCTGGAAACGTAACTGGATTGGCGTACCAACCACTTTTAATGAACGACGGAAGTAGTTCATCATGTAACGCTTGTAAGAGTCTGGAAGCTTCTTAACCTGGTTACCGTGTACAACCACGATTGGTGGGTTGTAACCACCGGCGTGAGCGTATTTGAGCTTAACGCGGCGACCATTCACCAATGGTGGCTGGTGATCGTCTTGTGACATCTGCATGATGCGAGTCAGCATTGACGTACTGACGCGGCGCGTAGCACTGTCATAAGCTTCTTCGATTGATTCAAACAAGTGACCCACACCTGTACCGTGAAGTGCAGAGATAAAGTGAATACGAGCAAAATCGATAAAACCTAAACGGCGATCAAGTTCTTTCTTCACGTGGTCTTTAACATTCTGATCGATTCCGTCCCACTTGTTGACGGCAATCACTAATGCACGACCTGCGTTTAGAATGAAACCTAATAGACCTAAGTCTTGCTCAGCAATACCTTCACGGGCGTCAATAACCAATAACACGACGTTACTGTCTTCAACCGCTTTTAGGGTTTTAATAACTGAGAATTTCTCAACCGTTTCATGTACTTTTGCACGGCGGCGAACACCTGCAGTGTCAATCAATACGTATTCACGACCTTGACGCTCCATAGGAATGTAAATACTGTCACGCGTGGTGCCAGGCTCGTCATAAACAACAACGCGCTCTTCACCCAAGATACGGTTTGTTAGCGTTGATTTACCCACGTTAGGCTTACCGATAATCGCAAGCTTGATTGGCAGGTCTTGCAGACGTTTCTGCTCTGCTTCAGCTTCTTCTTCGGTGTACTCACGCTCTTCTTCGTCATCATCACCGTCTTCTTGCTTAACGATACCCATCGCTTCAGCATAGGGTGCTAACGAGTACTCAATCATGTTGGTTACGCCACGGCCCTGAGCCGCTGCCATCTGGTAAACTTCACCCAGACCCAATGACCAAAACTCAGCACAAGCAGAATCAGCATCGATACCATCTACTTTGTTGGCAACAACAAAGGTGGTTTTTTCACGGCTACGTAAATGTTGAGCAATCGCTAGATCGGCAGCAGTTAAGCCAGCGCGCGCATCGGTCAAAAACAACACCACATCTGCTTCTTCAATCGCAGCAAGAGATTGCTCGGCCATGCGAGTTTCAATCCCTTCTTCAGTGCCATCAATACCGCCAGTATCGACCACGATGAACTCATAACCTGCAAGATGTGCTCGGCCGTATTTACGATCCCGAGTTAGCCCAGGAAAGTCAGCGACAAGCGCATCTCTGGTACGGGTAAGTCGGTTAAAAAGGGTCGACTTACCAACGTTTGGTCGCCCTACAAGGGCCACAACAGGAATCATTTTATTGCCTCTATTACTCTATTTCTAATAACTAAAAAGCCCCCAGATACACATCCAGGGGCCTTATCATCTCTAACGACTTGGCTTACGGAAGTGTTACTCGAACCACTTTTCCACCACGAGTCTGCACATATAGGTTGTCATTAACCACCAATGGCTGACTGTATAAACCAGAGCTATCAACTTCTACACGTCCAACAATTTGACCGTCAGACCTGTTTAAAAAATGAAGATAACCTTCAAAATCACCGACTACCACATAATCTTTAAACACGACTGGCGCGGTTAAACTACGGTTAGCAAGTTCTGCATTATTCCATAACTCTAGACCATTTCGTCTATCAACAGAATAAATACGGCTGTGATCGTCGACCACAAATAGGCTTGCGCCCGAGTAAGCGAGTTCATGGAAGCTTGAATAGCTACGTGACCAAACCACGCGACCCGTTCGCATTTCCATTGAAACCAAGTTGCCATTATAACTAACCGCATAAAGGTTTTCGCCCACTAATAACGGTTTCATATCTATATCGGCCATACGCGAGAATTCATTGCCTCCCGCTGGCGTATAGATAGCTTGTTCCCAAGCCGCTTGACCATTATTTTTAATGACGACGGCAATTTTACCGTCGGCGGTGCCAACAAAGAATCCACCTGCGTCATATGAAGCAGAGCCTGTACCACGTAGGGTCAAGGTCGGTAGTTGATTCTCATACACCCACTTTTGCGTACCATCATCCACGTCAAACGCTTCTAATGTGCCTGCGCCAGTGTTAACCACAACAACATCTTCGCCAACTGTCGGCGCTGATAATAGTTCGCCACCGGCGATTACATGCCAAACGGCCTCACCAGTCGCTTCATCAAATGCCGCTAGCAGGCCACTTTCTCCGCCCACAAATATCTTGTTACGTGCTGCTGTTACACCACCGGCTAGACGTGCGCCTTTGTTTTTAGCCAAGGCATTATCTCTGAACGCAGAGCTAAAGTCATTTTGCCAAATACGCTCACCGGTAACTTCGTCAAATGCTTCGACTTTACCGTAACGGTCTGCAACAAACAGTTTGTCATAACGGGCCGCCGGACGTAGACGTGAATAATAATCGCCTACCCCTGCACCCACATTCGCACTCCAGCTAACTTCTGGAAACACGCTAGCTTCAATCTCGCTAAGTGGTGAGATCGGCTCTTCTTCTACATCACTAGATGAACAGGCAGACAACATACCTATGCTCATGCCACATGCGAGCAGTGTTTTGCACCAAGACTTCATGGGCAGATTCCTTATGCCTTGTTCAGATTATCAAGCTTCATTTGTAATGTTGGACTTGTCATTGTGCCACCATTCTCTACCGCAGTTTGATAGGCAATCTTTGCCTTTTCTGTATCACCTTGGCGTACTAAGAAATCACCTTTTAGCTCATCTCTTTGAGCCTTTGATGCTGGATCGGTAATTTGATCAAGCGTAGCAATTGCTGTCGCGTATTGACCTTGTTCAGCTTGTACACGCGCTAAACGCAGGGTTGCAATAAGCACAATGCTGTTATCAACATTGGTTGCAATCACAGTCTTTAGCGTCGTTTCTGCTTTTTCTAAATCACCAGCTTCAACGGCAGACTTGGCCACCAATAGCTCAAGCAGAGATTGATAACCTTTTTGACCGTGCGCTTTAGCAAAGTTTTCTGCAGCGACTAACATAGCAGCATCTTCGCTATTTTGAATACTTAACGCTTGGAATGACTCAGACGCTGCTTCAGCTTGAGCCAATTGGTAGTCAGAATAATAGTTCCAACCGAATAGTCCACCTAAACCGACAACGGCGCCTACAACTACTGATGTGCCGTAATCTTTCCAGAACTGTTTGATAGCATCTACTTGTTGCTCTTCTGTGCTATAGATTTCCACTTAGTCTTCCCCTTTTAAATCAGTTCTGCAATATAAGTCGCCAATGCATCACGGGCAACCAATTCTTGTGCTTTATCTTCGCGAAGGTGCTTCACTGCAACTTGGTTATTGGCAAGCTCATCTTCACCAATCACTAGCGCTACTGTTGCACCGCTCTTATCGGCTCGCTTCATTTGCTTCTTAAAGTTACCGCCACCACAGTGGCTCATCACTTTAGCATTTGGCAAGCCAGCTCTTAGCTCTTGAGCGATCTTAATCGCTTCAACGCGGCAGTTGTCACCCATTGCTGTCACGTAAACGTCGACGCTTGGACCAATGTCCTTGTCTAGTTCAAGTGTCTCTAGCAGTAAGACGATGCGCTCTAGGCCCATTGCAAAACCAACGGCTGGTGTTGGTTTACCGCCAAGCTGACCCACAAGCCCGTCGTAACGTCCACCGGCTAATACTGTGCCTTGTGAACCTAAGCTTGATGTGACCCACTCAAAAACTGTGCGATTATAATAATCTAAACCGCGCACTAGGCGAGGATTGATTGTGTATTGGATGCCGACAGCCTCTAAGAGTTCACATAAATGTGAAAAATGTGAACGAGTGTCTTCACCAAAGTAATCCATTAACACTGGTGCATCGGCTAAAAGCGCCTGTACATCAGCATTTTTAGAGTCAAGTACACGTAATGGGTTGCTGTACATGCGGCGCTGGCTATCTTCATCCAACACCTCTTTGTGTTGCTCTAAGAAAGCAATCAAAGCATCACGGTAAGCGGCGCGCTCTTCAACATCACCTAAAGTGTTTAGCTCTAAGGTCACATGTTCGGTAATACCGAGTTTTTCCCATAGCTTGGCAGATAGCATCAATACTTCAGCATCAATGTCTGCCGTTGGGATCCCGTATACTTCTACACCAAACTGGTGGAATTGACGGTAACGTCCTTTTTGTGGGCGTTCGTGGCGGAACATTGGGCCCATGTACCAAAGACGCTGCTCTTGGTTGTATAGCAAACCGTGCTCATTACCTGCGCGAACGGTTGAGGCTGTGCCTTCTGGACGCAGCGTTAAGCTGTCACCGTTTCTATCTTCAAAGGTATACATCTCTTTTTCAACGATATCAGTCACTTCACCGATAGAGCGCTTAAAGAGATCTGTACTTTCAACGATAGGAGTACGAATTTCGCTGTAACCGTATGAACCCACTGTTTCACGTAATACGGTTTCAAGTTTTTGCCATAAAGGACTTTGAGTAGGCAGAATGTCATTCATTCCGCGAATCGCTTGGATCTGTTTTGCCACTATTCGACTCGTCAAATTTGCTATATAAAATTAAAAAACGCCTCGCATTATAGGCGTTTCGAGACTAAACGTACAACAGGTGCATTCACCCATAAAAAATCACAAGCCATGATAGCGGGCTTGTGATTAATCTGTACTTACTTATTTAAATCTTGTGCTGGGATACGACCTGCAATTATTGCCGCTTTGGCGCGGATTTTTGCTTCTAGCGAATCAACAATATTATTGTTGTCAAAACGCTCTTTTTGGCGCACACCATCATCAAAATAACCACTCATGCGGTTACCACCAGTTAGACCAATATCTGACACTAGCGCTTCACCCGGTCCATTGACCACACAGCCAATAATCGATACATCCATTGGCGTGACGATGTCTTCAAGTCGTTGCTCAAGCTCATTAACCGTTGAAATCACATCAAACTCTTGGCGAGAGCATGACGGACAAGCAATAAAGTTAATCCCGCGTGAGCGAATACGCAGTGACTTTAGAATATCGAAACCGACTTTGATTTCTTCTACCGGATCGGCTGCCAGTGAAATACGTAGCGTGTCACCGATACCGTCAGCAAGCAACATACCAAGACCAACCGCAGACTTGACTGAACCCGCACGAGCGCCACCCGCTTCGGTGATACCAAGGTGCAGTGGCTGAATGATTTGTTTAGCCAACAAACGGTAAGACTCAACCGCTAAAAATACGTCTGAGGCTTTTACACTGACCTTAAACTGATCGAAGTTTAAACGGTCTAGAATATCCACATGGCGCATTGCTGATTCGAGCAGGGCTTCTGGTGTTGGCTCTTTATACTTATCCATTAGATCTTTCTCTAATGAACCACCATTGACACCAATTCGAATCGGAATATTTTTATCACGTGCGCATTCAACGACACTGCGAATACGCTCTTCGTTACCGATATTGCCAGGATTGATCCGCAGGCAATCTACACCGTACTCTGCCACTTTAAGCGCGATACGGTAGTCAAAATGGATATCGGCAACCAGAGGAACTGTGGTTTGCTGTTTGATCAGCTTAAACGCTTCAGCTGCGTCCATTGTTGGTACGGAAACGCGAACAATGTCAGCACCGACATTCTCTAACGCTCGAATTTGTGCAACGGTCGCAGCAACATCAGTTGTGCGCGTATTGGTCATTGACTGCACCGCAATAGGCGCGCCATCACCAATAGGAACGTTACCAACATAGATGCGGCTTGATTTGCGTCTGATAATAGGAGATTCGTTATACATCGTCTGTGTGCTCTGTGATCTGTTATTGTCCAGCGTGTGGCAATGTCATTCTCGCCACCTTACCGCCAGGATACTGCTCCAAACTAATCGCTTTGCCATTAAGTTGGATATTGACTACTTGCGGAGCGCCTAACGTTACCGAAAATGGCTCAGCCCCTTTAAGAATAAGTTCGCTGCCCGATTTTTTAAGATCGCTAACCAAAACGTTACCATTGGCATCGGCGACTTTTATCCAGCAGTCACCGGTTAACGTTAGCGTAAGTGTCGAACTTAAGGCGTTATTCTCACTTTCTGTTGACGCTTGAGCGATTGGCTCTGCCAGAGCCGACTCCGTTTCCTGCGTAGCAGATAGTGGAGCGGTTTGTATCTGAGTGTTTGGTATCGATGCTGCTTCTGGCTGGGCACTAGAGTCCGCTGTAGACGCATTTTGTTCAGCGCTTACCGATGAATCTGCGTCCGAGAGTGCTATTTGCTCAATTCCAGTGTCGCTGTCATCGACTAACACGACATCAATAGGGCTAACAAGGTCGACTTCAGCTGAAGCGGCAACCTCTTCAGCAGTTGGCTGAGAATAATCTACTGCAGCATCCATAGAGGACTTTTGAAACCACCACAGTACCATCAGCCCAAGTAACACAAATACAATAATATAGGTAAGTGCCATCAAGCGGCCATCACGAGCCTGGCGTGTCGTCTTGCGAGAAAAGCTCTGCATAGACGGCTTTTCATCACTTTCAAGCTGCTTATCTAAGCATTGCTGTACGATAAAGGGATCGGCTTGCACGGCACGAGCGTAGTTTTTAACATAACCACGGACGTAGGTTGCTGCACCCACCTCTTGTAAATTATCAGCCTCAATCTGTTTCACGATAATAGGCCGCAAATGCAATTGTGATGCGATAGCCTCTATCGACAGCCCCTTATTTTCTCGGGCTGTTTTTAGCAAAACGCCCAGTGTGAGCGTCGGCTCATCCACTAGGCTTTCATTGTCTACATTGGGCTCTTGATTCTGTTCATTTTTCATTAATGCATACTAGCCCGATATTCTTTGGCCTGAATAGACTGCGGAAACTTTGCCAGTAATAAAATACCGAACCGTCTTACCGCACCTTCGTCATTCAAACCTTGTTCAATTTCAATCCCTAGCGCCAGACTGGTTGCAGACTCTGCCGCTACCCTATGGTAACGAGACAACTGCTCTCGAGCCTCAATTAACTGACCCTCTCCTAAATCGATCTCTGTGAGCTCGATAAGGGAAGTGCGCCGTCTAGGATCATACTTAAGTGCCATGGCAAAATATTTTTTCGCTTGGCTAATTTGACCCGCCTTGCGGCTGCAAATACCTAAATTTTCATAGGTCGATGCAGAGCGAGTATACAGAGGTTGGGCAACCGCTTCTAAGAACATTTTCTCTGACTCAGCATATTTACCCTGCTGACACAAAAATGCACCGAAGTTATTGAAAGCGTCGCCTGTTGCATCACTCGTGCGAATCGCTAGCCTGTATGCTTGCTCTGTTTTTTCGAGTTCGCCTACTGACTGATAGTAATAGGCGAAGGCAATATGAACTTCTTCTAAGTCAGGTGCAAAAGCCAACGCACGATCGAGGTTGGCTTTGGCTTGCTCACTATTGCCTTTTTGTAGATAGGTTAAGCCAAGTTGTATACGCTGACGAGCAGCGGAAACCTTATCGACTTTTCGTTCAGAGACAGGGATATCAGTCCCTGCATAGGTATCTTGGGTAATACACCCCGTTGTCATCATAGATGACAATATTAATACCAGTGGTAACACCACCTTACTCTGATTCATTGTTACGCCCATCTACCAGTAGATACAAAGAGTTAGTTCATTGTGACTGAAATCTGGCTCTCTTGCATGCGTTTTTTTGCTAAACGCTTTGTTCTATCACGAATATCACCTGCTAGCTGACCGCATGCGGCATCGATATCATCACCACGGGTCTTGCGCACAATTACTGTCAGCCCGTACTCCATCAACACTTTAGAGAATCTGTCGATGCGAGAGTTAGATGAACGACCATAGGGTGAACCTGGATATGGGTTAAACGGAATTAAGTTAACCTTACAAGGCGTGTCCTTCATCAACTTAGCTAATTCATGCGCTTGATCTGTGCTGTCATTGATATGATCTAGCATCACATACTCAACGGTCACGCGGCCGCGGTTAGCATTTGATTTAGCAATATAACGGCGAATTCCCGCTAAGAACTCTTCCAGTGGATATTTTTTGTTTACAGGAACTAACACATCACGAAGCTCATCATTCGGTGCGTGGATACTCACTGCCAATGCGACGTCTAACGCATCACCCAGTTTATCCAGTGCAGGAACAACCCCTGACGTTGATAACGTTACACGGCGCTTAGATAGGCTGAAACCAAAATCATCAAGCATGATATCCATTGCTGGGATCACGTTCTTAAGATTAAGTAATGGCTCACCCATTCCCATCATTACGACGTTAGTAATAGGACGTTCACCGGTATCTTTAACAAAACCGATAAAGTCGGCCACACGCCAAATTTGGCCAACGATTTCTGACACGGTCAGGTTACGGTTAAAGCCTTGCTGCGCGGTTGAGCAGAAAGTACATTCAAGTGCACAACCAACTTGTGACGATACGCACAAAGTTGCACGATCATCTTCAGGGATATAAACCGTTTCAACTTCTTGGCCATCACCAACATTAATTGCAAACTTAATCGTACCGTCTGCTGATTTTTGATAGCTTGAAATCTCTGGTGCCACAATCTCACACTTGGCGGCAAGCTTTGCTCGCAACACCTTGTTAATGTTTGTCATTTCTTCGAAGTCACTGACGCCAAAATGATAAATCCATTTCATCAATTGATCAGCACGGAATGGCTTTTCACCCATTTCGGTAAATAGCGCTCTTAATGCTTTACGATCAAGATCCAATAAATTGATCTTCTTTTCACTCATTTTGTCTAACCTCAAAAAACCTAAAACCTGCTTGCGGGCGGCGAATTATACAGATCTTAACAAATATTAGCCAGCAGGCTATCACCAAAGTTAAAAACCTATGCTAGAATCCGCCCAGACTACTTTTGGTCTGCCATTTGGAGGTGTAATTTCACCTTTATGATAACCCTTATCATTATAATATTTGTCGCGATTACCGTCTCTTTTCTTTGTAGTGTGTTTGAAGCTGTATTGCTTTCTGTCACGCCGAGTTACATAGCCACACTAACTAAAACCAACCCTGGTGCAGCTAGTCGGTTACGTAAACAAAAAGAGAACGTTGAATCTCCTCTTGTTTCCATCCTTACGCTAAACACTATCGCACACACCGTTGGTGCTGCTGTTGCTGGTGCGCAAGCTGCTAAGGTATTTGGCGATGAGATGCTTGGCGTATTTTCTGGTGTTCTTACCTTCTTAATTCTCTTCTTCTCAGAGATCATCCCTAAAACCTTAGGTGCAAACTACTGGCGCTCATTAGCTCCTACTGTATCTATAGCATTAGTTTGGATGGAGCGTAGTACTTTGCCTCTAATCTGGATGTCTAATCAGGTAACTAAGCTGATGGGCAAAGGCGACGAAGGTCAATATATTCGTCAAGAGATGAGTGCAATGGCTGAAATTGGTCGTGCATCAGGAGAACTTGATGAGCAAGAGTCTAAAATTTTGACTCAAATGCTATCGGTTAAAGAGATGCCAGTAACCGCTATCATGACGCCAAGAACGGTAATGTTTAGACTACCGACCGACTTGAGCCAAGATGAGTTTGCCAAGCGATTTATGGCAAAGCCTTTTACTCGAATTCCTGTGTATGAACATGAGCCTGATAATATTATCGGCTATGTTAATCGAAACGACATCTTGCTGGCTGAGCGCTCAACTCCAAAAGAGTCTATCGCTGTGCTTAAGAAGAACTTATTAGTGATCCCCGAGACGGCTAAAATTCTGCCTCTTTTTGAGCTAATGATTAAGCGCAATACCAAGATTGCAATGGTTGTTGATGAATACGGTTCTAACGAAGGTATTGTAACCTTAGAAGATATCGTTGAATCGCTACTTGGGCTTGAGATTGTTGATTCGAATGACCCTGTGGCAGACATGCAGCAATTTGCTCGTAAATTGTGGAGCCGCCGCATGAAAGATAAGGGTATCGTTTTATCCGATGATGGCGATTTCGAACAAGAACAAAAAAAATAGCTAAACTTAGCTAATTGAATGATAAAAAGGGAGTTTAGCTCCCTTTTTTAATGTCTCAATTTCGGCAGGGGATCATAAGCGTCCTCACCCAACTCCAATATCAACTTCTGACTTCTTCGCTTGCTACGCGGCGAAAGAATCTCCTTGTCATTATTTATACTCATCATGCTATAATCCTCGTTTGGTCCAGAGGAATAAGATGACAACGTCCCTATCTATATCAGTAGCTACAGCGACTACACCAAAGCTGTACCAATTAAAGCTTGCTCACATCAATGATACACACTCTCATTTCGATGCAAACCGTATTCAATTTACGATTTATGAGCAACAAAAAGAGCTGACGCTTTATAGCCATACTGGTGGCTACGCCCGTATCGCCCATCAGCTCAAGCAAGCCAAGTTAGCCGCTAAAGACAATCAACAGAGCTTTCTATTTTTACACGGTGGCGACAGCTTTCAAGGCACACTTTATTTCAATGAGTTTAAGGGTAAAGCTAACTCAGATTTATTGAATATGCTGCAACCTGACGCCATGGTGCTTGGCAATCATGAAATCGATGCGGGTAATGAACCCGTACTCGACTTTCTCAATGATATCGACTTCCCGCTATTGGCTGGCAATATGGACCTTAGCCAAGAGTGTCAGCAAAAAACTGCGTGTCTTGCAAACCACCCAAACCTACTCGACTTAGATCCGCTCACTCAAGCGGCTAAAGTGCTACTAAAGCCATTGCAAGATAAGCAAGTCGCAATTATTGGTATCACCTTAGATCAGATGACCGAAATTGCGCGTCCCGATGATGATACCCACTTTGTAAGCGCTATCGAAACGACTCGTCGCAGCGTGGCTCAACTAAAAGCCAGTGGTATTGACCACATTATCGTTTTAAGCCATTTAGGGCTCGACCAAGATAGAGTGTTAGCCGCAGAGGTCGACGGCATTAGCATTATTGTTGGTGGCCACTCACATACGCTGCAAGGCGACTTTACTGCTGTTGGCTTATCTAATATGCCTTATGGCGAACGCGTCAATGATACCGCGATAGTGCATGCAGGTAAGTATGCTGAAACCATTGGCATTGCCGACATAACCTTCGATGCCAATGGTAAAGTTGTCAGTCTACTTGGCGGTAATTACTTCATGCTAGATCGGCAGTTTATTCTGCAAGCATCTACAGATGTCAGCCCACAAGATTACTTGAACGTACGACAAACATTAGCATCACACCCTCTGATATTATGGGACGATGAATGTAGCCAGGTTCAAGCTCGAATTTTGAAAAAGTATCGTCCTAGCCTTGATGCATTGAGTAATAAAATTCTGGGTTTTGTTCCTAGAAACTTAATCCATACTCGCTTACCCAGTAAGGCCCTGCCACATGGCAGTGAAATCGCGCCTTGGGTCAGTCGTAGCATGTATCAAGAAACCCGAGAGCTGAATATTAATGTCGACTTTGCACTGCACAATGCTGGCGGAGTCCGTCAATCGCTTGATAAGGGGGATGTGAGTCTAGCCGAAGTCGTTGGCCGGATCCTTCCATTTGATATCCCGCTGGTCACTTACGAGATCAAAGGCCGATACGTATTTGAAATGCTAGAGTCCGCGATTAATGCTGCAACCAATAACAGTGTGATAGGCACTGGTGCAGGCAGTTTTCCTTACACCTATGGCCTAAAATACTTTTATGATGGCAGACAGCGATTAGGGCAACGCATTATTAAGCTTGAAGTGTTGAAAATGAAAGATGCCCAGCCATTATGGCTACCTCTTGATCCTGAATCTTATTACACTGGCGTTTCATCTTCCTATACTGCATCGGGTAAAGAGGGCTACCATCCAATATTAAAAGCTAATTGGCAAAAGGATATCGAAGGGTTAAGTCTACCAGAGGCGTTTATTCGCTTTATTAGTAAAGCGCAGTGTTTAAATGAAGCGCTTGAACCTCAGGTTCACTACACGAGCCATAATCTCGTACCGGTGTAACCGACCATTACTAGACTGCGGTATGAATTGAGTGGGCAAGGGCTGAACTTTCGGCTTTGCCCAACAAAAACGGATTAATTAGAAAGTTAACTTCATAGCCTAAGTCAATTTTTTAAGCATGTAATAACCCATAATGACCACGCCACGTTTTTCTTGATAGCTGCGGTGTCTCACTTTAAAACCCATTGACTCAAATAGCGGCCTCGACAGTTTAGAAGCATCAACCGATAACTCATCAAACTCACGTTGACTTGCCCATTGCGCTAACTCTGTATATAGCTGCCTCGCGATACCGCGCCCTTGATAGTCTGGATGCACATAAAGGCTATCGATGTAACCACGGCTGTTAAAGTGAGTTTCTAGGTTGATAAAACCACAACACAGAGCATGCCCCGACGCTTGGTTTTGCTCATCAACCATTAGCCAGGTCTTAGATCGCGACAGGCGCTTGTGCCAGTGATAACTCGAACGCGGCGCAAACGACCAAGCCATCCTTTCTTGTGCGGTGTAAACAGCATCGCTTATCTGATTGATAACGGTATGCACCAGCATAGACACATCGGCAGCATAGTCTTTTTGATAAGGGATAAGTTTTAGCATTAGGTCTTTTCTGAGAGTTTCGCGAGTAATTCGTGAGGGCTATTGTGCGGTAGTTTGACACAAAATAAAATGGCGTAGACTCAGTCTACGCCATTGGAATTTAAAACGGCAAAATAATCTATCTCAATCCGAGCCTTATTAGCTCAAAGGATAAAAGAGTAATCATTATTTTTTATCGATACGGCCAACAAACAACAGCTCATCGAAAGTACGGTTTAGCGTTTTACTGCTAAAATCGTTCATCCACATTTGCTCTTGAACAACAACTGTGTCGCCCTTTTTAACTTCAATCTGTGGACCTGCTGCCCAAAAAGTTTTGTCAGCTTCTTTAATCTGTACGTAGGTATAACCGCCGCCATTCATGGTGTCCACGACAGTTCCCTCATGCATAACACCTTGTGCCCATGCGCTTGAGATACCGAGTGCTAACGTTGCTGCCGCAGCCAATTTAACGAGTTTAGCTATCATCGGAAATTTCCTTTAAATAAGTTATCAATTCATCATTATTAAAGCATGCAATAGGTTATAAATCTCTAATTAGTCACAACTATAGAGATTGAATACTCAACTATTAGATCCAACTCTCATTACAAAGTATTTTATCCCTACCACGGAACTTTTTTAATTACAGTATATTTATCACTCAACGAGAACCCTTGCGTTTAGCTTCATCTAATATGGGTTGCAGCATACCTTCAAGCCCATTTAGTTTTACTTCATACATTAGCGCGAGTTGCTGGCCTAACTTCCCTTCAGGAAAGCCCTTAGAGTGAAACCACACTAAGTAAGGCTCTGGCAGTTCGAGTAAGCGTCTGCCAGCATATTTACCAAAAGGCATCTTTTGAGTAATGGCTTCAAGCAGAAGTTTTTCATCCATCACCGTTCTCCTCAACTCAAAGTATTATTAAATCAAAGTATTATTAAATCAAAACTTGTTATAACGCCACATTCTATCAAAATTTATGGCAAATACAGCCCTAATAAAGACGACAACTGGAACCCTGGGTAAATTTACCACAAAACAGATCGACACTTTGTTATACCTTTTCGCGATACAAAGGGTTACCTATATAACCAACCGGAATAACAAAACCGTTTAATGAGCCGTTTACACTGAAAAATAGCTCGATACTTATGCACCAAAACTGACTAGATATCACCCCGAACGAGCTAAGCAACTAATTAAATTAACAAATAACCACTTACGGCAACACTTTTAACGCTGCGCCAAAAAACCAACAAAACCAACAATAACGTCAAAAAAACACCGGCGGCCAATTTCTATAAAAAACGTCAAAAATCATGCTGTTGACGAAGCAAATAGATCAACCTAGATTAAGCTTACGGTGACAGAAAGATGAGATGGATTACAGTCATTAACAAATCCGCCTCACCAGTACGCAAACTGTTACTGACCTTCATTCTCAAAATAATAACAACACATTAACCGCGTACAAGAGGAAAACAATATGATCATACTCGTCGGTGGCGAAAAAGGTGGTAGTGGTAAAAGTTGCCTAGCCCAGAATGTCGCTGTATTTCTAACAGCAGAATGCCAAGCCTCAGTAATTATGGTTGATTGCGACCCTCAGCGTACGACATCAGATTGGATCCATGCTCGCAATAACAACCCCGACTTACCCAGCATCAACTGTGTGCAGCTTTACGGAAAAATTCGTAATGATCTTCTTAGCTTAGAGCAACATTATGATTATGTAATAGTCGATTGTGGTGGTCAGGACAATTTAGCATTGCGTGCAACAATGTCGGTTGCTTCGCACGTACTGATGCCCCTTCGCCCTAAACGCCGAGATCTGAAAACGGTCAGCCACATGGATGATATTGTCGCAACGTGTATGATGATAAACCCCAAGATGCGCGCCACATTTGTTATCACTCAATGCCCAAGCTTGCCTAACCAAGCCAATCGAATCTTTGAAGCTAAAGAAGTATGTAAGACATATGACATTAATGTGTTAGATGCGATTACCTATAGCCGAAATATCTATGACGACAGCGAAGAGTCAGGTCTATCCGTGCTCGAAATTGAACCTAAAGGCAAAGCCGCAGGTGAAATTAGAGGTATTGCCTGTGAAATGCTGCAAGTCAATAATGCAACAGAAATTCGCAACCGCCTTGCTGAAAAACACATGATCAAGATGAGAGGTAATTATGGGTCTGGCAGATCTCAAGAAAAACTCTACGCCGTCTAGTTCAACCCATAGGCAGATCCAAACGAGGCAGCTAGCACTCGATGATCTAATTGATGACTTTATTAACGATGCGAGTCGTTACGCTTCTGGCCAAGAAGTACTTGCCACCAACTCAAGTAAAGTCATAGAGTTAGAACGAAAGAAGCCACGATTTCAGCCTGAGTTCAGAAGCAATTTAGTCACTAGTCAGCAAGCCGAAGCCGTTTTAACTGTAAAGAAGGGAAATAGCCCCGTAAGAAAGGCAACCTTCACTTTAACTGAGTCAGCCATTGCTCACTTAGCGACGCTGGCCGATGATTGCGATGTAGCAAAGTCAAAGTTAATTCGCTTCTTAATTGAACATCATTTTAACTTAAGCCCAGAGCAAAGAAAGCAAAAGGAAAAAAGCATTATCGTTGAATAATGCCAATCAGTATAACTCCCTTCCCTTAGCTGGCAGTAGACCGACAATTCTGAAGTATTGCGCTGCCAGCATTTTTCAATCCAAAAAATTCTTACTTTCAATCTCAAGTCTAAAATCATCGAATAAAACGAATCAGTAACACTGCTTGGTTGAATCTTACTCGTTATGGCCATATATCATCAGTAAGTAAACAAACCTCAATAGAAAGGAATTCTATGTTAGCGATTTTTCTTATCTTACTTATCAGTGGTAGTGCAATTGTATGGATTGCTAGTGCGCCATGGCGCGCTCGTCAAAGACGCAAGCGGATTAACCAACAGCCCTTTCCCCATGAGTGGCGTGAGATCTTAAAACGGCGTACTCCGTTCTTCAGAGTCTTACCCACGGATCTGCAACTACAACTTAAAAAACACATTCAGGTCTTTATCGCTGAAAAGCATTTTGTCGGATGCGACGGTCTGAAAATCAACGATGACATTCGCGTCACTGTGGCCGCACAAGCTTGCTTACTATTACTCAATAGAAAAACTGACTTTTATCCGAGGTTAAAAGAGATCCTGATTTATCCTTCGGCGTTTATTGTCGAAAACCAGCAACAACACGGTGCAGGAGTCGTTTCTGCCCAGAAACGCGTCTTAGCGGGTGAATCATGGCAACATGGTCGAGTGGTATTATCTTGGCAAACAACTAAGCACGACGCTGCGGTGCCTGATGATGGCAGTAATGTGGTGTTCCATGAGTTTGCCCATCAGTTAGATCAAGAAGATGGCCGCGCAAATGGCGCTCCTGTGTTAAAAAATATTGCAGACTACGCTTCTTGGTCTAAAGTGCTAATGCAAGAGTATCAAACCTTAGTCGATGCCTCTGTACACGGTGAACTTTCATTATTTAGCTACTATGGCGCAACGAATCCTGCAGAGTTTTTTGCCGTTGTAACGGAAGTGTTTTTCGAACAACCCCATGAGTTTATCAATCAGCATCCTGCACTGTATCAAGAGTTGAGTTCCTTTTATCAACTTGATCCCGTCAATTGGAATTAAAACCGTTATAGAGTGAAGGTCAGTAACACTCTACATAATCACAAGGATAGATATGTTCAATCTCAGTGCCTCGAAAACAATAGGTATTTTATTGTTACTCTCAAGTTCCATTTCAAGCAATGCACTCGCCATTGACACAGCACAAAGCGATAAGCAACAAGCAACCATGGTTTTAGATGCCTTAAACCAATACTCTGCGACCGCCGATTGGGATAATTACTTTGCCCTTTATGATGATAAAGGCATTTTTATCGGTACAGATGTCAATGAACATTGGGATAAGGCCGAGTTTGAACAATATGCCAGGCCAACAAAAGGCTGGCGTTACGATTTAACCAGTAGAAAGATGACCCAGCACGGTGATGTCATCTGGTTTGACGAAATATTATCTAACCCCTCTTACGGCGTGAGTCGTGGAACCGGAACCTTAATCAAGACAACCAAAGGTTGGAAAATAGCTCAGTATCACTTAAGTTTCCCTATCCCTAACGCCATAGCAAAATCGATTACTCAACAGATAAAGACCGCAAAAAAATAGCAACAGATGACAAACCGAACACCAGCTAAAACAGAAAAAGCGCTGCAAAGCAGCGCTTTTATCAACTTGAAACCCTAATCCATAATTTGGTTTGTAAATATTTCATATCAATGACTTAAAAACACGCGCTCCCTGTAAGAGCTCCCATATGAGTTATTTCATCTCTATTACTTAATCCCCGTTATTTAATCGAGGCAGAGAAACAGACATTCGCCATATCAACCAAATGGCTAAAACTTGTAAAATCATCTTGGGATAAACGCCGACCGGAACTGTCTCTGTCTGCATAGACCAGACCTATCGCTGTATGGTCCATTATAAGAGGAGCGAGCATAAATCCCGTTGCTGCCGTTATCGCTGAAATGTCACCATCCATAAATAAACGCCATTTAGGCAATCTTGGATTATCAATATACAGTGCCTTCTTTAAAGAAATACAATCTTGAAATACGCTTTTTGTACTGTTCAAAGCAATCGTAAATGAGGCTTTCATTTGTTCACTGCCTTCACCATAAACCATTATAGGCACTAAATTTTTTCGGTTAGGTGTTAACAACAACACACAGCAGCGATCAACACCCACTCCGGTTAAGATCCCTTTTAATGCGATGGAAAGTACTTGATTGAAATCTTGTTTATTTAACGCGCACTGAGTCAATTCACGCAAACACTGCAACTGTCTGTTTGCATCAGCCGCATAAATAACAACTGTTGGCTCAGTATGTTCTAATTCTCCAGATAAGTAAGTTGGATCAGGTAAGTGCTCAACCAAAATCCGCGCGCCATAAGCATCAGCCATGCTTTTGGTCGCCTTATGACAGCGTATGATCCGCCCTTTAAGCTCATCAAGCTCTAGACCTAACATATCAGCAGTTTGCTTTAATCGATTCGACAGCTCAGCCATCGATGGCTGACTCTGACACAATATTTCGCTTAGCTTATTAGCAAGAAAAATACTGCGGATTTCTGGAGTTCGCTCATCGGGCTGACTCAGTGATTTTATCAGTAAACGACCTAAGCCCCAGCTCCGTGCAAGCCCTAAAGATAATTGCTCAAAAGTAGCGCCGAGCACTTCACGCGTGGCTTTATTCATCTCTTGCATAGAATCACAATGGTTAAGCTTATTATCAAGCACTAAGGTTTCTGCGCAGCCCGTACTCCAAAAAGCACTTTCTCCTAAGTGATAAAGCAAAGAGGCAATAAAAACCTCCTCTTGCAGCTCTTCATCATAGTCTTTGAGTAACATTTTGGTTAACATTGCAGCTTGAAATGCTTGTGCCATTAGCTTCAGCATTCTGTTGTAAACGCCCTCAGTAAGCCCTTCAGCCTCTAACAAACTACTGAGTAATTTAGCAGTAATACAGATGTTCTTTATCGTATCAAAACCCAGTACCACAGCGGCACGACTAACAGTGGTAACCTGGCTAATCCCTTTACTGTAGGTCACGCTATTTGCTACTCGCAAAATTCTGGAGGTCAATGCATTATCATGCATAACACTTTTACCCAGAATCGACAAAGAAGACACATCGTCTTTTGCTAGTTTTTCGAGAGTTTTCACCGTAGAGCAAAGCGCAGGCATCTCTTGGTCACTAATACGATTAGTCCAATATTCAACGCCATTAAATCGACTATTTTCTCTATGAGTTGCTTTCAAGTTACTCTCATCTTATGACGACTAGCCATCAACCATGCAAGTGATGCATTGTTCTGATTTCGCCCCTGAAACTCTACATTATCCACTGCGACTATGCGCAATACCTAATGCACAATCACTACGCTTAACACAACAGCTATAAAGCTATTGCTACATTCTATACGTTAATCACTAACAATAAACCTTTACAGTTCATTAACCAACAACACTATTACAAAACGATACTGATTTTAAATAAAAAAAACGACTCCGAAGAGTCGCCAATCACAAGCAGAACACCAGCGAAAAGTGTGGTGTTAATAATTTAAAAACCCGCACTGCACGTAGGAATACAGTGCGGGGGACACAAGCTACAAAATGTAGCCAAACCTTTAGCGCATAAAATTTAAGCCGTCAGTAATTGGTAACCCGGTTCGGTAAGAAAATCGACAAGTTCATCTGAAGTCGTGATGGTTTCGAGCAATACAGCGGCTTGAGTATAACTTCCCTGAGTAAAGCGCTCTGGGCCAACCTCTTCTTTGACATGAGCTAACTCCTCTACCAACATTGTTTGGAATAAACCTTTGGTAACAATAACGCCAGAGCTAAGCGGCTGCTGATGCTTTATCCATTGCCAAATGGAGGTACGAGAAACCTCTGCCGTGGCAGCGTCCTCCATTAACCCATAGATAGGAACGCAGCCATTACCGTTAATCCAGGATTCTATGTATTGTAGTGCGATACGGATGTTAAGACGCATACCCGCTTCAGTCCGCTCCCCCGTTGCAGGCATAAGTAATTCACGGGCATGGATTGGCGCATCGACATCGCGTGTAATATGGAGCTGATTGACGTGATCTTCGCCTATATATTCATTAAAAATAGCCATTGCAGTATCTGCAAGTCCTGGATGTGCAACCCAAGTACCGTCATGACCATTACGTGCCTCAAGTTGCTTATCTTGCTTCACTTTTGCTAATACTTGTTGATTTAATTCAGTATCCTTGGCAGGAATATAGGCCGCCATACCGCCCATAGCTAACGCTCCACGTTTATGGCAGGTCTTTATCAACAAACGCGAATAAGCACTTAGGAATGGCTTGTCCATGGTGACCGACTGTCTATCTGGTAGTATACGATCACTATGATTATTTAAGGTTTTAATGTAGCTAAAGATATAATCCCAACGACCACAATTTAATGCGACGATATTTGAACGAAGTTCATATAGGATCTCATCCATTTCAAATACTGCAGGCAAGGTTTCAATTAAACAGGTGCACTTAATCGTGCCTGGCTGAAGGCAAAAGCGCTCTTCAACAAATGTAAACACGTTAGCCCACCACCTAGCCTCCAGATGACTTTCAAGTTTAGGAATATAAAAGTAAGGCCCACTGCCCTTACTTAATAAAGCACGATAGTTATTGTAAAAATAGATACAAAAATCGAACAGCGCAGCAGGAATGGCGCTCCCCGCAAACTGCACGTGCTTTTCTTGCATATGTAAACCGCGTACTCGACAAATAAGCACGGCGGGATCTTCATTTAATGAGTAATGTTTACCCGTCTCAGCTGCGGTATAACTAATATCCCCGTTAACCGCATCACGCAGGTTTATTTGTCCTTGCACCACTTTTTCCCAGCTTGGAGCAAGTGAGTCTTCAAAGTCAGCCATGAATACTTTAGCGTTTGCATTAAGTGCATTAATGACCAATTTTCTTTCAACAGGGCCGGTAATCTCAACCCGCCGATCTTGTAAGTCGGCAGGAATGCCTCTGATCTGCCAATGTCCTTGACGGATCGCTCGAGTCTGCTCTAAAAAATCTGGCAGCTCGCCTAGATCGATATGCTTTTGCTTGTGCTTTCTGCGAGCAAGCAGTTCAGGGACCTCTGGTGCAAATTGCTTACATAAGGCTTTAAGTAAACACAGCGAGCCCTCTGTTAACACTGTTTCTTGCCCTGCGACAGTTCTACCGTTAATCAACAACTCCTGAGTCGACGATGTCGTTTCTGATTTCGTTTGTGCTGCTGTAAGTTGCTCTGTCATCTTTCATCTCCTAAAACTGTACTCATATTTCTGTAGCAACATCTAAAAGCATTTTTAATCGCATTTTGCTTCCCGCCTCGCAGCTTCTGCTAAAGCCTGTCAGTCCAGAGCATTCAGTTCGAGGCTGTCACTCCATGGCAGTCAGTTCAGAGCAGTCAGTCCAGTCCGGCCCTGTCAGTCAAACTAAGCAGCATGCAATGCTTTAAATGCTTACGCATATGTTGATTTACCACAAAACCTACTGACTAAGCGTACAAGTTGCAAGCTGACACCCGGTCACACAAGTCCTTTACTCAAGCCTACAGCCCATAATTAAAAGACTCAAAGACGCACACCGCAAACCGATTAAATACTTTCAAAGCAATTAGTTATGAATATTTTAAAATCAATTCCATGATAAACTGAACAAGTTGTAAGACAAATTGACCAAGGCAACAAACTAAAAGTAAATCCGTTACAAAGTTTCACTGCGTAACACTATTTTTACACTCAAACATCAATACCTGCAGACTGCAGATTTAAGCTGGCGTTTACTCTCACACAGCGATACACAAATGCAAACCTTTTTAAAACAATGACATATAAGCAGATAACCACCACCACAATTTAAACAACCGTTTAAATCTAACGTTAACGTTTACGGAAGCTGACTGGGCTGCAGCTAACGCAAATTATGACTCGATAAATATTGACTAACATTGAGAAAAACATTGGTTTAAATGCAAAAAAGTTCATTACGTGGCAAAAAACTAAGTTAATTCGTGACGTTAAGCCACGAACTAAGCACTAAATCAAAGCACTAAATCAAAGCACTAAATCAAAGCACTAAATCAAAGCACTAAATCAAAGCACTAAATCAAAACACTAAATCAAAGTACTTGGACTAAGTACTCATGGGGGATTAATTACTCATGGAGCTATGTTGTCGTTATATGGTTAATTTAAATAAGCACGATAAGATTAAATTCTCGACGTTGAGCTAAACGCGACGCAGCAGTTGCCGAGACAGGGACAGAGACAGAGAAAACAAGCTGAAATAGAAACCCAATAGCTAAGCTCAATAACTAAGCTCAATGCGAGTAACTAAGCCAGTAACTAAGCTCAATACTGAAGCGATACACTTAAGTTATGTTGTTCTTAGATTAATCGTTGTGAGTTGAAGTGAAACCAAAGAAATAAAGCATGTTACACCCTTGCTGCCTAACATAAGCTAACGTAAGCTAAGAGTTAATTAACGGTAGAGTAGAGCTAAATGTAGAGTTAAAGCTAGAGCAGAGCTAACTCGAGACTGTTACTAACTCTGGAGTAAAGTTAAACCTAGAGGAAGAGTCTTTGACTCTCCCCCTCCGTAAAAAGAAGCAACTTAGTTTATACCAGCCTATAAGCCAATCATAAATTCAGATTAGCTAAATACAAGAGGGTTATTAGCTTCATCCGTCAGCGCCTCACTTTCAAGTTCAGCAGTATATAATGTCACCCTATTACGACCAGAGTGCTTAGATGCATAAAGGGCTATATCTGCACGTTTTAATAGAGGATCTAAGCTGAGATCTTCAACAGTATTACCCGCAACACCAAAACTGGCGCTAATGTTAAATGCATGCCCAGAGTATTTAGTATCAATCGCGGCAATAGCCTCTTTACAGCGCTCTGCTATCCCCAATGCGACAGTTTCATTTGAGTAAGGTAAAAAAAGTGCAAACTCTTCTCCGCCCATGCGAGTAAAAATATCACTGTCACGGATAAGGGGTTTTACCGCAGACACCACATGTTTTAAGGTCCAGTCTCCTGTCCCGTGGCCGTAACTATCGTTAATATTTTTAAACAGATCTAAGTCAAATACCACTACGGAAAACTCTGTCTGGCGCACACTGACCTGCACGAACTCATTCTCAGCGAAGTCTTGACCCGCTCCGCGATTATAAACACCAGTCAGCCTGTCGGTTAATGCCAGTTTACGATAACGCATTTTCTGTCTGTGGCTATAAATAACGAATAGCGACAAGAAGAAAATACTGCCAATCAACATAGTTACAATCATTAAATTATTGGTTCGATCTGACTGATCTAACTCTTTCTGAGTTTGCAGCAATTCACGCTCTTGATTAAGTAACGCTATCTCACGCGCCAGCTCTCGGTGTTTAAACTTCGCCATCTGATAAGCATTAGCCTTGGCTTTAGTGTCATCGAGCATTAAATTGGTATAGTGTTGATGGGATTCGAGATAGTCATAAGCAAGCTTATATTGCTTTGACGCAACGTAGCGTTGCGATAATACTCTTGCGGCAATCGCTTTATATTCAATATGGCTAGGGTCATCACTTAGACTCATCACCTTATTAGCAAACTCTTCCGCCTGGGAGGCATCACCTAAGCTCAAATAGGTTTGACTAAGTAACGCATTTACATGATTGATTTCAGTTTGAAAATTAAACTCTTGATAACCTTTTAATACTGGCTCTAGCAGATATTTAGCCCTGTTATAATCCTCGCTCTGGAGAGCGACTAAAGCTAAGCCCTTTTGTGACATCAAGCCAATAAGTGGGAACTTTTTTTCTTCACAATAAATTTGACTACTGAGAAATCCCTGTTGCGCTTCGCCTGACCTATTTTCTTTTAAATCAACAACAGCGAGCATCAGCAATGAAAAACAATGTTGACGGACATCATTGATTTTAGCACTTAGTTCAGCAGATTTAGCTGCGAACTCTCTCATATCTTGGTAGGCGTTTAATACCAAGGCTAAGTTAGCCAAGCGAACATAGCTGCTGAGCTTAATTTCAATATCATCATATTTATCAATACGTTGTAAACTGTCCTCCATCAACGTTAATGCTTCAGAATACTGCTTTAAAGCGATGTAATTAGCTGATAATGATTGATGAATTTTACTTTGCAATGCATCTCGAGGGGCTAGCTTCTCAGCATTTTTTAAACTAACTACAGATGCATTATAATTTCCCTGATACGTTAGAAAGACAGCTTGATAGATGTAAACATTAATTTTTTGCTCTCTCGATAAATTGTTCCACTCTCCTATTAATTGAGCAATAAGCTTTTCGGACTTCTGCGATGGAGCACTTATGTTCTTCTCTAACTCCTCAAGAACTTGCTCATAGTCTAAACCCTCTCCATAACTCATATTAGGAAAAAACAGAATTAGTACAGAAAATAAGACTATGAATAATCTCATTTTACAATTACTTTTTATCTACATAAACAAGCAAAAATGATTGAATACCTTTACTGCCAGATAATCCCTTAAGCTTATTTTCATCACCTGAGATCACAGCCTGAATTTCATCATCAGCTAGGCCATTGGCCTTCATCACACCTTGAGGATCTTGCTTATACTCCTCCAGTAACTTAGCGTCTGAACCTAGCTTCTCGAAAAAATTGTTAAACTTAGACATGATTATTCCCTTAAATTAAATGAATATTATTGGTTTATTTTTTTGTTTAGTTACTTTCTTCGCACTTTTTACTTCAGTGACTTTTTTACTTAAGTGACTGTTTACTTCAGTGCTTATTTACCTAGCTACTTAGCTATTTAGCAGCCGAGTTATTTCAGGTTGATACCTAACGGCTCGTTTTACAGCTGCTAGCTTGTAATTGCTGTTTACGACATTAAGCATCTTAAGATGCTTAATCGTCTCAGTCTCAAAACTGCAAGCTCATCACCACAGGGGCATTAACCTAAGTCTTCGGCGGTGATCCCAAGCTTGGCCAATACCTCATGATTAAACTCTAGCTCTCTCGAGGGTGGAATAAGCAAGGTCGTGATAGATGAAAGACGCGCAAACGGCAGTTCTTTCAAGGCTATCTTGTCGATTCTAGGAGTCTGAGTGGGTAAGTTAGGGGCCTCATATAGCACGATTTCATGCTCTAGAGGGTACCACTCGTTAAGTTGCTCTACTAACACCTGTAACCTGTCTGATGAAGTATGAAACTCAGTTAAGGTATGCTCGCCAGCGATGCCAATTTGCCATAGCAGTAAGTGCGTTGTCGGATCTGGCGTATGCTTGTAAAACATAAATTGGCTGGCTTCGAAACTTTGATGACCCGAGGCGCCAGGATCAATACCCACATCGGCCCATAAACAGGCCTCGGCCGAAATACCCGGCTCCATTTGCGCTGGATAACCCTCTTCTCTTGCCTGAGTAATCGCAAAATGCGATACACAAGCGAAAACGCCCGGATGACCATATAGCGCACAAACAACTCTTTTGCCTAAGCGCACCTGCTCTAAAATGGCTGCCACCATCTGTTCATAAGTATCTCGGCGGTTTTTAACTTCACCTTCTTGAGCGTAATAAGGCTGAAGACTGCGCACGTCTTGGTTGAGAGACTCAAGCCAATGCTGTGCAAATCCGTCTGGCACCAGAGAAAACACCACATCAGCATGCTCTATGTAGCTTTTACTCAGTACGCTAATTTGTCCGGCCAAGTTCAAACCCGTGCCGACACAAACCAAAGTTCCTTTTTCTTTTGCTGTCATTTACTCAATTGCCTGTTATTACGATTATTATTGTTGTTTTGCTGCAAAAAACTAAGCTGCGCAAATAGATTACAAAACCACGTTAATTTAGCATAACAATTGCGTAACTTAAACACAAAATAGGTCAATACATTTAATCGACAATAAAATGGTTTTACCTTTCTAGTTAAACCATTTTTCAACCGCGATATAAAGTGAATAATTTGATAGTATCCAATTGAATTTCATACTGTAAGAGTCATCCTGGCATTACAATAGCAATAGCGTCATTTTTAACAAATTAGTGCGATAGATGAACTATTTGCCGTTTGTCGACTCAATATACCCACAATGCTGAGATTAATGTTAAATCCTTTAATTAAAGTAAAGAATTCCGCCCCAAGCACGCCTTGCAGTAATACTCCTTGTCATAAGGGTGACTGCTTGGGTATTATGACCGACAGATTTTGATGAAGTAGCGCATTCAATGACAATTAAAAAGAAAAGTCTTACCCTTTTGGGCGCTGCTGCGCTCTCGTTATCACTTAGTGCTTGTAGTGTTTTTGACTGGTTGATCTATAAACCTGATATCCCTCAGGGTAACTATATGGAAAAGCAGCAAGTTGAAAAGTTACGAATCGATATGACTAAAGAGCAGGTTGAATACGTGCTTGGTCGTCCCGTTTTACGAGACAGTTTCTCAGATGATACTTGGTATTATGTCTACCACTATAAGAGTGGCCGTGACGCCAGCATTATCCATAAAGAACTCATCCTTAACTTTAATGGCGATAAGCTAACTGAAGTGAAAGGTGATTATGAGCTTAGCCCTGACTTTGGTGTCCCACTTGAAGAAAGTAAGTTACCAGAGATCAACACCCCAGAAGGTGATCCTTTGATCCCAGAGCAGCGCCCTCAAGCTAAACCTCTGATCGAAGAGGAACAAACACAACCTGAGACACTCTCAGAAAAGTTTGAATAATTAGTCCTGGCATCAATACAAAAATGGCGACTCCCGTTTGGGCGTCGCCATTTTTGTATCCGTCATTAATAGCCGTTATTCATTAAAGCAATTTCAGGGGCATTAAAGCTTACTACCCGTAATCTTATTAATTCGGCCATCTTCTTTCGCTTTTTCTGCACGTTTACGACGCACATCCTTAGGATCGGCAATTAATGGCCGGTAAATCTCAACGCGTTGACCGGGTTGTAGCACTTCATCATGCTTAACTAAGCGGCTAAAAATCCCCAATTTTACCGTTTCAAGATCAATATCAGGAAAGTAACGCTGCATATCACTTAACTTGACCGCATCGATACAGGTCGTTCCGGCTGGAACCTGAACCTTAATCAGCTTTTGCTGCTTGGGTAGCGCATAAATAACTTCAACCAAAAATGATGTTTGTTCAGTACTCATTTGTATATCACCTTCGCGCGGCTCGTAAATGCAGCTACCATGGATCCCATCAACTCTTTAAAAACCTTGCCAAAGGCCATATCGACAATTGGGCTAGAGAATTCAAACTGCAACTCGAAATTTACCTTGCAGGCATCTTCAGTAAGCTCAGTAAACGTCCACTCACCAACGAGTTCTTTAAAAGGACCGTTTTCTAATTGTAATTGAATACTTTTACCAGCAACAACTTGATTGCGAGTAGTGAAGGTTTTACTGATCCCCGCTTTTGCCACATCAACCGACGCCAGCATCGTTTTGCCGTCAAACTCTATCACCTTACCACCGACACATCCGGGCAAGAACTCTTTATATGACTCAACATCATTGACTAAGTCATACATCTGCATCGCGCTGAAGCGAACTAATACACTGCGTGAAATTTGCGGCATTGAAGATTGCTACTCAGTAATTAAAAACCAAAGGTCGATTTTAACATGAACACAAAAAAACGCATCTTTGATACTCAAGAGTGATATTAAGCGACTAAAAAGCAAACAAACTCACCGCTGATAACAACAAAACATCGAATAAATCCACTTGCCCAATTCCATATTTGCTAAGCCTGAGTATAATGTGTCTCCTATGGCTAAGAAAAACGCAAAAAATTCAAAGAACAGTTCAGCTTCAATCGCACGTAATAAACGCGCAACCTTCGACTATAAGTTTGAAGAGAAGCTAGAAGCAGGCCTATCCCTCATGGGATGGGAAGTTAAGTCTATTCGTATGGGCAAGGTCAACTTGTCCGAAAGCTACGTCTTTTTAAGAGAAGGCGAGGCTTACCTTTTTGGTTGCACCATCGCACCACTTAATACCGCCTCTTCTCATGTAGTGTGTGATCCTTTGCGCTCACGTAAGCTACTACTTAAACGTAAAGAGCTTGATAAGCTGCAAGGGCTAGTTGACCGTAAAGGTTACTCAATTGTTCCAATCTCTATGTATTGGCAGAAAGGCGCTTGGGTTAAAATTGAGATTGGCCTAGGTAAAGGTAAGAAAGAACACGACAAGCGCGACGATACTAAAGATCGCGAATGGCAAATTGAAAAGGCTCGTACCATAAAGAAGGCGGTACAGCAGTAATTTCAACAACGTACCTAATGAATAACGTACGTATAACGAACAATCGGTTGTAAATGCGATTTTTATGCTTGGTAAAACAAGCTAGGTCGCGTTACAATCACATTGTACTTGGGGGCGATTCTGGATTCGACAAGATTCTCGAAACCCTGGGAGCATGCCGAGGGGCGGTTGGCCTCGTAAAAAGCCGCACCGTTATAGTTGCAAACGACTCTAACTACTCTCTAGCAGCTTAGGCTAGCTAGCCATCTTGCTCACGTTTATCAAATGGGCAGAGTAATAAGATGGTCACCTTTACATTTGATAGCGAGGGAACCACGTTCAGGGGTGAACCGCGAAACAGTACTGAACTCGCCAATTACAATCCTGTCTTTCGGAGTGTACTTGGTTAACCAAAAGAGAGACTAAGCATGTAGCGCCTTGGATGTAGGCTTTTTGGACGCGGGTTCGAGCCCCGCCGCCTCCACCAATACTTAAGAAAGGTCAACCTTAACCGGTTGGCCTTTTTTTCTGCCTGTTTTCAGCCACTTGCGGTATGTTTACTTGATGATTGGTGACGTCTTTTACTCAATTAACTGTTTATCAATAATGGCGACAAATAGCCAAGTGGCGACAAAGTGGCGACAGCCAAATTAAAGTGGCGACATTGGCGGCACTGATTTACCCGCTTTTTTCATTTCAGTTTTATTTTTATCTAACTTAATGTTTTTATTGTGTTTGATCACCTTTCTATTTTTTAGCCTTTCTCATTAAAACCCCACGGAATCCAGCGAAAACCCAGCATTCATGCGGCTTTCACGATTTCTTAGCCTCTCAAAGCGCCTGTATGGAACTGTAAAACAGTGAAATAAACCGCGATCATTTCAGATCTTCGATCCATTAAAAGCCCTAGGAATGGCGCAGGCTGCGCCTATGAACTGCAATAATCTAAAACTGAAATTAAAAAATTATACAAAGCGCGCAGGAGGGGAGGAAGAGTGCGGATTTCGTGGCGCGGATTCTCTGCGGCGTTGGTTTCCGTGGGTGAAACTGGGTGCTTGTATCTGGGCACGGGTTCGAGCCCCACGACAGGAACCGAACCCGTATCGATGGTTTTGCGGTCATTGAACAACATCGAGCATAGATAGAATTGCCTTTGCTGCAGGCAATAGAAAGCCCAGCGCTATGGCTGGGCTTATTGGTTCAGTCGATGACGTTATGCGTTAAGTTAGCTGCGCTATCCGTTAAGTTGTTAACCTTATCCGTGATGTAATGCGTTAAGCCATTACTTGGTGATTGGGTCTAGTCTTCCCTTTTGGTTATTGGCCTGCGTTGCTTGGGCGCTAAACTCACTGGCTTTGTCTGGTACTGGGCTACTGCCATGCTTATGGCTTGCACATGTTGTTGCTAGTACTTTTACCGTTGCCATTAATTCTGATAGTAACTTCAGTACGTTTTCATTATCGCTACCTAACCATGTCTTTGGGCTGCGGTGGTCTTGTTCTTCACGGGCAATCACTTTACGTGTTTGGCACTGCAGATCGGCAACTTTGCCGATTATGTCAGTTAGTGACTCGTCGGTCTTGTTCTCGAAGTTGCCCTTGTCATCAATATGCTGATACACCCCGTCACGCACTTGGTTACGGGTTTCACCTGCTTTGATGGCTGGCAAGTCCCAGCCTAGTGGTAATACGGTTCTGATAAATGGTTTGTCCGGTCTGCCGTATGCAAAGCCGATTTCAACAATTGAGCCGATAGCCGGAGGCTCTAACCGCCCAGCTTTGTCGCCTGCTCCTGGTAATGGTAATGGCACGGCTTGCAGTGGTTTGGATTTGGTGGCGCTGCCGTTTTCATCTAGCAGCTGCACGTCAACGGCATAGCGTGGATAGAATGCATCACTACCGCGTTCTCCATCTTCTTTTGGTAATTCAGGCAGTGCGACCACTTTTGCCCAGCGTGGCAAATGCAGGCCTGATGTTAACTCAGGGAATAACCGCCGCACGATACGTTTAATTACTGTTTCCACTTTATCAGCTCCTTACCAACTGATGATCATTTCAGTTTGCTTGAACTCGACTGATTTAATACGCTCATTGTTAGCGGTGACATTTGGGCGCACCATTGGCGCCGCTGGCATGGTTGCCGTTCTGCCTGCTTGATGGTTGGTCATTAAGGCATTGGGGATCACAACCGGCTTATTGTGCCAGTATGAATCTTGATAACTGCCAATGTAGATTTGACCATTGCCTTGTTGTTGCCAGATAAAGTCTGGGATTTGATAAGCGCGGCCAATGTTATCTAAGATTTCATAGCCCGAACCATCGCAATAAAAACACGGTATCGATGCGTTAGTGTAGGTTTTATCTGGTACTACAAAACTTAAGCCTGTTTGCGCGCTGACTTCATCAAGCACTTGGCGCATGGTTGGGTGACGCAACATTACGCTTAAGTTAAACGCTAGTGATGCGGCCAATTCACGACAAAACAAGGTATACCAGCCATTAACGGCTGGCATAACTCTTTCAACGTAACCGATAAACACCCGATCAACCATTTCGCCCCAGCCTAAATCAAGCGCCACTTTATCCAAGCGATTCACTTTGGTATTGACGGTGATTTGGCAAGTACCTGGGGAGTCACTTTTTAACACTAGCCAATGGTCTTTTAGTTCCACAGGATTGGTGTTAACCGTGGCACGGGCAATAAAGCGAGCGTTCGGCTTATTCATTAGGTTCTCAACTCACCAAAATTTTCAGTTAGCAGTTTATCTAGTGAAGCGTATTGCACACCGGACTGTTCAACTTCACCACCTTGTTGGTTGGCGGTTGCTTGTGGCAAGCGTTGCTCCTTTTTCTCTGGCACTGAGCGATATTCACTTAAGGTAAAGTTAACGCGCCATTGCCTTGTGGTTTGCTGCTCAACTGCATCAATTTTGCTGGCAAAGCGCACTTGCTTAATGCCAAGCGCACTCGCGGTGTGATTGCTTATGCGGTAGATCATTCTTGCACCTGCCTCGGTCGCCTCGGCCATATTGAACAAGTCTGATAAGTGCGCAGCTTCAGTAAAAGGAATGAAGCCGGCCACACTTAGCATTTTGGCCTTAGCGCCCGTTTCGGCGCTGTCGGTGCTTGAGCTCTGGCCGCTAGCGTCTTCACTGGCGAGTTCTTGACTCGCCGTGATCTGCATAGCTTTGAGTTTAAGTGCTGTAGAGTTTAGGGTTAGCATATATTCCTATTTATTTAAATCTGACCAATCAACTATATTTTCCCGCAACATTCCGAAGATCTTTGCGACTGCTATCAGAAGGAGCGAGACGTTGATAAATACCATTCGCTTATGTTCCAATCTCTGAGCTTTAGAGGCTTTGGTTAAGTATTATGTTGTGCTCTGATATTCTATCCATTCCAAGTGTGAAAGGTGTGTAATTTGCTCCATCTTTAAACACATTTGCTATTGACCTGAACGGTCTTTGAGCAGGTCTAAATGTTAAGTTCCCATCTGCACATTGATTATTTATAAGTTTTATATCCCAATTTGGATTAGAAAAACTTGATGGTGATTCGATTGTATCTGGTCCTGCCCAGTCAACTTCAGCGTCTTCCATCGACCAGAGATTGCCGACAACTGTCCCTGTATCTCTAAATGAGAACAGTTGACCAGCCGAGTTAGCTCCAGACCATTTACCTCCCCTAATCTTAAAATCTAACGCTCGAACCCTAGTATTTGTCCTGAATCCGAGGTCAACAGCCAAAACGTCTAAAAAATGCAGTTTAGTTATGTTGTCTGTAAATATGATATTAGTTGTAGAGCACTCTACATTCCCACGATTGAACGTTATTCTCCCCCCCCCTAAATCAGAAGAAGATCGAATCTTGGTGCTAGAGTTCTCGATATTGATCTCATCATCATCTAAATCAGGCTCAAAAAGAAAAACCGTATCTGCAGACTTTATAGCTGAATCTCTTATTACTGCAGGTTTGGTTATGGTAAATGTTTTCCCTAATCTTCTAGACCAGTTATTTAGCTGTAACCTCCCGTCCACAACTTCTGTGTCGTAAAGCTTCAGATTTTCAACGATTAAATCAACATTATTCAATACTGCATAATTTGTCTCGCAGTCGTAAAGATGTAGATTCTCCACATTTGCTCTTGCTCTAATATCACTGCCTATATGATTTCTAACAGTGATATTTTTAGCACTTTCACCGAATGTTGGTCCAGAACCAGCAAACCCCAAAAAACCTCTAGTTCGAATGTAGTCTAGGTTGTGCTCATAAGCTCCATGTGTAACAAATTCACCGCTTAAGGTATTTTCACCGCCGCAGTCTTCCGTCTTACAAAATGCAGCTGTAGTAAAATCTGATATGTGTCTTGTTGACTTTCCTGTCAATTTTTCTGAATCGCACCTAACTGCATTGTTCCACTGAACAAAATACCCCTTCCCGCCAGATGTTTTAGACGGTGTATCTAGATAACCTTTTCTAACTGAGCAGTCAGAAGTGTAATGCCCGAAAACCACCGGATTGCGGGTGCTCTTAGCGTTGATGTTTAAAACATGGCAATTAGATGCAAATTGCAAAACGACCCCTGAAATATCCTCATCGTCAGATCCGTTCGTTTGGTCCTCGATATTAAAGTTTTTTATCTCAACGTTTTTGCGAGCTAAAACCTCTGTATATCTAAATGTTGGATTAATTAATGTGTACCCGAGAAAATAATCCGCCCGAATCCTGTTATTGTCTACTTGATCCAAGCTAGGCTTTATCAGGTATCCAATGTGCGCGTTTGGCAAAGAACCGGCTGATATTTTGACGAACTCTGTGTCAGGAACTTTTGATCCGACTGAAATAGGGAATCTGTCTGTCCCCTTTTTCCAATCACCAGTAGATACACTATCTAGTTCACTCCCAAGAGTTCCACGAACCTCAAAAATACCTCTGTCTCTTCCCATGTTATTAATGGGGGGCGCTATACCTTTCCATCGAATTAATGCGCCGTTGCCGTCTATTGTACTGTTGTCTTTTACGTCGATTGGTTTTGTGATCAAATATATGTCGTCTTTGCCACCAATTATGTTAACAGGTTTAGAACATAATTCTATAAATGCGTCTGAATCATCAGTGATGCCGCCACCTGTAATCCCGTTAGCTCTAAGGTTTACAGGATTTTCCTGTCTGAGCTTGAATGATATTTGCGGGTTACCAACTGACTGAACATTATTAAATGGGTTTGAATTCTCCGGCAACGCAAAGACTATATCCCAAACACTCTTACCTCCGCCGCCAAAATTCCTTTCATTAATTTCTACGGATGTTCCAACTTCGCTTTCGTGGATTCTAGCTGATACTAATTCACTTAATGTTTTAAATAACTTTCTGCCCGAAATCTTTTTTTTGCGAAAGTCCTCAACATCATCAGCCGCATTAACTACCGCAAGCTTAAACACGTAATGCTTTACACCTTGCACATCAATGTAATCGTCCATTTCGCCATTAGTGACGGTAAAGGCAACTTGTGGCGTCCAAACACTATTAGCGGTACCGCTAAACCACGCATCTACGTACACAAACTGTGGGTATGATTGCAGGGTTAAAATGTGCTCTTGTTTAAGTTCGATGCGTAGGCCAGATACATAACCCACACCTGGCAATACGCTAAAGCTATTGGCCGTTGCGCGTGGTACCACTTTAAAGCCGTCTTCAATAAACCAATCTTTGCCGTTCATGTCAGCGGCAAGCTGTTGCGTTAGCTTATCCATGCCGCCTAAACGGGCGGTAAAATCTAGCTGCCACGTTTCTGGCGCTACGTTAATACCAGTGAGATCGGCAATACCTGAATACTCAATACCAAAATTACGGTTTAGAGTATTACCAGCCACGCCCGGCTCGGTGATGGTTTTTACCGTTGCTGGAATATGGTTAATTGCCACCAAGGTTTGGTTAACTGACGAATACAAACCTACCCAGTTAAATTCAAACGGGCCAGTAAGGCTATCAAGCACGGTGGAGTAGACCACCACGTTATCGTTAATGCGGCCAACCTGCTGCACAATTTGCTCATGCACCTTATGTTCGGTAGGTATGCCCTCTTCGCGGTTAATTGGCGCCGTTGGGTCTTGGTTTGGTACGTTGGCAAAAATAAAGGTGTCAATATCTAGCTGCTCATTAGCTTGTGCTTTAGCTGCAAAGAGTTTTTCACCTGCGATTGTAATAACTGAAGCCATGTTGTTTCCTTATCTCTTACTAATGAGCTGTTTTTGAACGGTCGATTTATTTGCAACCGTAAAGTGTGATTCGTTATCCATTAGCGCTAATCCAAGCGCTGGGCGCATGTCATCGCTTAGGCTGGCAATTCCGGTTAAGCTGTCTAAAGCAAAGTCTGACGGTGGCGCAACAAGTGGCATGCTTGCAATGGTGTCAAACTGGTAACGTCTGGTTGTACGGCCATACTGACGACAAATATTGTCAATTAACCCCGCCCTTTCGGCTAAGTCGCTATCTAGTAGCTGCAAACTCACCACATCCCAATCGGTTTCACTCACTCGTTCGTCAATGGTGATCCATGGTGTGCCGAGCTTTTCAAACATGTAATACCAGCCCTCTTTACTCCCTGCGCCTTTGGCAAATTTAAGGGCGAACTTTACTCGCGTTCTATAAAGCTGCTCGGTTTCACCTGGTATTTGTTCAATATCTCGTTCCCACGCTAACAAATGCACTAAGGCTAATTCGGCGGTCATGGGGTCGAGTTGCTTAGACGGGAACGCTAGCAAGTCGGCAAAGCGTTGCCAAAACAACACTGCACCTTGGCGTAGTTTGTCTATCTCGCTAGCTGGCCGCGCTAACCAGTACGGCATTTTGGTTAGGCTGTGCCAATTGATTTTGTCTAGTCGCATCATTTATGCATTACCGTTATCAATGGTTAACTCGCCAATACGCGGCACATCGTTACCGCTGGTAATATCCATTTGGTGCCAGTTCAATGACTCAAGCCCTGCAAACTCTTTATGTAATTCTTGGCCTAAGCGGCTAAAGCTAAAGCGGCTAGCGGGTTCGGTTCGCGTGGCGTTGTAGTTGCTGTTTTCGCGAAATGCGCAGCGTATGTAATCTTCAATACCTGCAAGCAATGCGCTAACTTCATCGGCTAGCAACGCGGGTTCCGGGTACACGGTTACACCAATATTTGTGATCACCGCAGGCATGGCCATAACCTGCAGATCATCGCCATGGCCATGAAAGCCCTTTTGCATCACGTACTCGTTTAAGTCATCAATCAGTGCGCTTGATGGCTCACCCGTATCAAGCAAAATAAAGGCGTTCGCGGTACCTGGACCACGCGGCGCATCATGTTCAAAAAACAAGTTGTCTGCGTTAAGGCCTGCGCGTTCGGTTAGCATGGCGCGATAAACCGCATCGATATGCCAAGGCGCAGCTGCTGTAAATGCGTTACGGGTACGTAGCTTTAAATCTTCATTGCTTTCAGCATCGGCGCCCAGTACATCAATCCAATCTGCTTCATTGGTAACACTGCCAATGCCGGTGACTGACTCTGGCAAAATATGGTAATAACCTGCGCCAAGGTTATAAGCCGCACCTGCGTGTTCTGCTATAACGGGTACCAACACACTGGCGGCATTCTCGGCTAAGATCACATCGTCAATGGTTAACACGCGATACACCACGCCATTAATGGCATCGGTTTGTATTACGGTACCAGCGCTAATCAATAGGCTTGGGCCACTGCTGGCCGCTCGTAGAAACTTAATTTTGCCCTTGGTAAATTCGGTCTGCTTACGGGTTAAATCATGCTCCCACGCTTTGGCCTCAATAAAGGCGTCATCGGTGGCGGTTTGTAAAAACAAGTTAGGTAAGATTTTTTCAACCAATACCTTGTTTACAATCCACGTGGCAGGCTTTGCCACTATGGCGGTGATCAAGCGCCAAAATGGTGAGAACGGCGCATCGTTAGCAACAATACAACCCGCCTCTTCAACGTCTTGCTTAAATAACGCTTTCCAGCCGTCTTCCGTGGTTGGAATGCCTGCATCTTCAACTATTTTTTTAAAGTTAATGTCAGACACTATTTTTTCAGACATAGCTCTCTCCGTCTGTGCCAGTAGTAATCGCCGTACTTAACGGACCAAAATTAATCGTGTCGGCAAACACCCACCATTGACCTGCTTTTACTTGTTCCACTTTTACCGTGCCCGGCATAATGCGTAAGTCATCTTCAACCAATAACGTAATGCGGGTTTGGGTGTCAGCTGTTACGCCTGTGCCTCTGTCGCTCACTAATAAATTGGCAAGACCAGATTCAATAATCGCGTGCACAATGTCTTGGGCTATAACCGCGCGATCAGTTAAATAAGTTGGGTTTAATCCGGCATCTAACACCAGATCACCATGTTGAATATGCAAATCACGAAACAGGCAGTCACTCATCCGTGCATCTCCACATAATTCATAAAGTTGTCGTCGCCCTTAGCTGGGTACACGTTAACCGTGCCCACACTGGTTGATTTACTCTGGTTAGCCGTTGATAGGTTTTGAGTAATACCGCCGCGTTCTACACGGGCTTGCACTGGCGCTATTGCCGCCACACTTGGCATGCTTGAACTCGACATTGATGCATCTATATCAACACCTGGTATTAAATTCAGCTTGTCGATAATCCACGCCATGGTGTCGCTAAATACACTTTTAACGCCTGCCCACACATTGGCAAAAATACCGCTAATGGCTTTAACCCAGCCCCAATCAGACATAGTGGCTTTTAAGTCGTCCCAGTAATAAACCAAGGCGCCCACTGCCGCGATGGCGAGGGCGACACCCGCAACGATTAAGCCAATAGGGTTAGCATACATGGCAATATTCACTGCCAGCATTACCCCGCGCAGCGTGGCCAAGCCCGAAGTGAGCGCAGCATTAATGCCAGCCCAAGCCATCGTGCTTACACCATAAGCGGTCATTGCCATTTTTGCGGCGCCCATCATCACAGTAAAGGCACCACCTGCAATCACTAATCCCGTAAAGGCGATAGCGGTATAGCCAATATATTTAGTTAAATTAGGGAATGTTTCGGTAAACCAGATCACGTCGCTGCCCATATCGGCAATCCAGCCAACAAAGCTATTAAATGCAGGCAGTACGGCGCTGCCTAGCGCTGCGCGGATAACGTACCAACTCTGGCTTAAGCGTTCGCTTTGGTCGGTCATGGCTGCGGCCATCTCTTCGGCCTTGCCCATGCCTTTAACTTTGCCAAGCGTATTGATTGAGTCGCCAAGGCCGTTAATGTCGGCCATTAATAACTTAACAGTGGCAACCGCTTCTTGTGAGCCAAAGGCTTTGGCCAATGCATCGCCCTCGGCCACATCTAAGGTGTCGCCATACTTCCCTTTAATTTGGTTGAGAATATCGACCATCGGCAACATGGCGCCTTGGGAGTCGGTAAAGCTTAGGTTTAGCGCATCTTGGGCTTTACCTACACCCGCTAAAAACGCTTTATATTTAGTACCCGCTTCACTACCCGACATAGTTGATTGTAAGCTACCTAAAATCGCCATCTGCTCATGCATGGCAATGCCTGCACTTGTCGCTTCTGCGCCTATGCTGGTAAAGGCGCTCGACATCTCCGAACCTGTGGTTTTAAATGCCTGTACTGCGGTGGCGGTCATGCCTGTAACTTGGGCAACCCACTCACTTTTGCCCATGTCATTGGCTTGATTTTTGAAGATACCAAACATGGTACCCATGTAATTGGTAATGGTGGCGGCATCGGCTTTGGTGGCCGTTGCCAACACGTTACTTGATAAGGTAAACGCAGATAAATCGGCGTCACTTAGCCCTGCAATAGCTGACTGAATATCGTAGCTAGAGCTGACAAACTCAGTGGCAGATTTACCGTATTTAAGTGCGTATTCGTAAGAGGTATCGCTTAACTGTTTAAGCGCAGAGTCACGCACCCCAAGCGATTTCACTTCACCTAGCACGCGGTCCATTTCAATGGCTGGCATAAGAGCACTTTGCAACGCCATACCTGCCGCCGCCATGCCACCCACGCCAGTTGCCATTTGCATGGTACCTGCTTGATAGTTATCAGCTAGACCATTAAATTGCTGGCTAATCTTGGCGATCGGCTTAGTGATTTGGTCTATCAGTCCAACGGTGAACATTAACGGCTTAGGTAAGCTCATACTGCCTCTTTTAAAGAACCGCTGATGGCTCTTTCTCTCTATTCCTACTTACCACCGAACGCCTTACAAACGGCGTTGGTGACGATGGCTTCTAAATCTTCGCGCTTTCTACCATTTAGCCAAAGCGCGCTTGCAATACTGATTTCGCTGTCATCTTCATGCGGCAGCAAGTGCCGCCGCATAATGAGCATTTGCTCAAACTGGTTGTTGCTTATGGCATCAACCAGCGCATCTATTTTTTTACGGCAATCTCAATTGATGGCGCGAACTGCTGGGTGAGTAAACCTGCGATTTGCATCGATGCACCTGGTGAATTTTCTAAAATGCTGCGCAGCTGCTCTTTGTGGTCGCTATCTACTGCGCGCATCACTAGGTTGTGGGCTGGCGCCACTTTGTTATCTGGCATGATGTCGTTCAGATAAGCGTTATAGTCGTCAGTGGTCATGGTAAAGCTAATGTCACTGGCTGCGATGGTTAATACGATTGCCTTTTTCATACTGAATCCTTGTTTTTTCTGTTGTTAAAAAAGTCTTTTAAGTTACTAAATCCGGCTTCCATCTGGCGCTCAATGCGGTCACCGAGGGCTTTAACATCGTCCTTGGTTGCATAGGTTTCTGCCACATGGGTTTTGTGTTCGCTCAATTCTTTGGCGGTGTTCTTTTGGCTGTTAACTAAACTAGCTATCAGCGGCACGAATATGGCGACCACGATACTAATTACCGTTAGCGCAAGGCGTAACCAATCAATTGTTTCTGTCATTAGCTGCCTCGCTTTGCAAAGAGTGAAACTATCTGGCCAATCCCCGACTCAGGCGGCGTATTGGATACGGCTTGGTACTTCTGCTGTTTTTCTTTGGTGCGCATACCAAAGTACGAACGCAGCAAGGCAGTAGGGGTGCCCAATATGGCAACCACTAATACCCAGTTATTACCAATGGCCGACACGATGGCCGCATCACCGTTAAACATGGCCACGGCAAGAAAGGAGATCAGCACGATGACCGAGAACGCCACGATTTTTGCCATCATCATGGCAATAGCTGGTCGTGTTGATTGCCCCGTTTTATCGACATCGCCCAAGGCTTGGATCACCTTGGTGTGCTCTTGCGCGGCAACAATTTCAACATCAAACTCTTTGGTTAACACTTCGGCTTGCACGCTGGCAGGCAATTGGGCAACGGCTTGCTGAATATCACTGCCCGTGGCTTTATCACCAAGCTGTTTGTCATCCGGTAAAAACGCATTAACCGCAGTTAAGATGGCATTACCACCGGGGATCACATCAGCCAAAATGGAAGTGCCGACTTTGCCTAATACGCTGAGTAAATTCATGCGCTGCCCCTTATAAATGCACGACACGTTGCAGCCAGCCAAATTGGTACTTCTCTTGGCTTTCATCTTTCACTGCAATGTTGATACAAAAACTAATTCGCATACCGCGCACCGCTTCAATCAGTACCTTTAAACCGTTTTGCTTACGATGCTCTACATACTTATTAAGCGCATATAGCGAACGACTACCGACAATGCCATCGGCCACTAAGTCTGGATAAAGTGTTTGGCGGTTATTCAACACGTTAAGCACTTGCTGCAAACATTTGCCAGCGCGGTTCACACCTGAGTTAACCCCAAAGTCAAACAGCTGCTCTGTGAGTGTTTCGCTAATGCGGCAAATGTCATCAAGTTTTAATGGTGTCCAGTAGCGGTCTTGATAAATCTTGAACGCTAACTCATAAGGCAAGTCACGCATTGCGCCTTGATAACCATTTTCACGCGCAACACTTAACGTGATGCCATACATGGTTTCACCACCGCGATCAGCTGGGTCGTTAACGTACCCGCCCTCGCGTTCGATCAACTCTTCAATCAATCTGTTCTTTAAGTTGCTCATCGCTTTTGCTCACTTAACGTTTGGCAGTCAATACACAGCTGCACGCCTTTTACTGCTTGGCGGCGTGGCTCGGGAATATCCTCGCCACACTCAATACAATGACTAGCACTTACCGTTGCCACGAGCTGCGAGCTTGCGCGGCCTGCTAAATATTGGTTTAGGGCTCGCGCTTGCACTCTTACTGACTCGTCGCCTTCATCCATGCTAATTCACTGCCTATTGGTTAATGTTTTCGATTTCATCGGGGCGTAAATACGGAATACCATCGATGTGCACAAAGTCGGGATCCGTTACATCAAACGGGATTTTAAACAGCGATGCTTGACCGCCTTTTTTATCGAGATCCAAGATGTCGCTAAGCTTGATACGGCACCCAAAGGCTTCAACTTTCACTTCGTCTTTAGACGTTTTGCCATAAAACATAATGTCGAACGGCTTCATTCCGCGCCACGAACCCGCACTTTTAGCAGCGTTCGAGATCAACTTAAAGTTGCTCGCATTGACCGATAGTTCACCACTGGCCGACACGTCACCATCAACATAACCATCGGGCACACCGCTGGTTTGGCTTACGCCGCTGTTGTCAGTAATCGCAAGGCTTGCCGTGTCAACTTGGATCATGGTGTCGCCTAAGTTGACGTTAAAATTCATTCCAGATAAACGCATGTCTTTCTCCTACTGCGAGGTTTTAAAGGTTACTTAGATCAAGCATGATGTTGACGGTAATTTCTTTCGGGCTGTTATATGGGCGCACAACCATGTAGATCACCACGCTCTTATTCGTTGGCCACTCGATAGTAATGTCGCCATCTTTTGGCGGCTGAATATCACCTGGGAACGCAGTGCCTAAAATGGTGTAGCTCTTACTCATGTTGCGCAGTGGCTTCATAAAGTAAGACTTGTTCATTTCAATGCTGTTAGGCGTAGAGTTAAGTACTCGGTCACCCACACGGCGAATAGCTAAAATACGCACTTCGCGGCTGGCTTTGTGCACTACACGAAGTTGCTCAATGTATTGATAGTCGCCGCCTGCTGCGTCAAGGGTTGATCCATCGCCCCAATAAATGCCCTCATAATCTGGGTACCACTGCGGCACACTTAAGCGCGCGTTGGCTAAGGTTTCTAGCGTGGCAAGTGCAAGTGGTGCATCGCTGCTATCCACTGGTGACTCACTCCCAAGCGTACCTAAGCCCATTACGCTACCCGTTGCCACACGCATTGGGCTGTCGGCAATACTCACGGCGGCATTACATAAGCGGCCAGCAAGTACACCCGCGTTATTGCCATGCAGCTGCGGCACTGGAATAACTAAGTGATTGGCAAGGCCTGCGACTAACGCCACGCTTGCTGCTTCATATGCTGACCACGTTTGGGTTTCTGCATCGATACCCGCTAGCGCAACAATGCCCGATACAAAACGGCCTAGTTTGGCTTGCAAGCTATGTAAATAATCGTGTTTTGCGCTAATTTCCGCTGCGGTTTTGCTTGGGTCACAGAAAACTACGGTTTCAAAGCTTTGCACTTCATTAGCGCGGTCGATGGCGGCAAATACATCTTCACCATCTGCCAGTGGGTAAACGGCAGCGGTCCAGTTTTGGCCCGCGTTTAACTGCGCGGCGATCACTTGGTCGCGTAACCCGCTTTCGGCAAGAACGGCTTCAAGATCCGTTTGTGCACCAACACTAAACAGCTGGCTTTCTTCATCAACATGACCTGCGCGACCAACAAAGAGAAAATGGCGCTCGATGGCTTTTACGTCACCTTGTCCCAAATTCAAATTGTTAACTTGTACTTTACCTAATGACATGGGGTTATCCTCTTTGCCTGTGAACGGTTCATTTAATTAATCTTTTGCATAATGTTGGCTAGCTCACGCTGTACATTTTCGGTGCTATCGCCCAAGAACGGTCTTGACTCAACGGGGATATCCCAGCGCTTTTGTGATTGCTTATCGCGCAAGCTGCGTAGTATTAGCCCCGCTTGCCCTTGGTTGTAACGGTTAATGACTTCCGCAATCGTGGCGCGGCGATAACCTTTGCCCTTGCCTTTTTTAATCTTGAATCCAGCTCTAATCAGTGCCTTGGCTTGGCTTCGAGTTGCTGGCGCATCGTAATCAGCTTGGCCATGAATGCGGCGCATACGGCCAGCGCTCATCGACTCCGAACCGCCCTCTTGATGCAATGCTGCAATACGGCCTGTTAATGTGGCCTTATGCTTTAGCTCTAGGCGGTTAGCCCCTTTGACATAAGGCTCTAATGTGCGCCCCATACGTTTAAGCATCTTGGCTTTACGACCATCGGCGCGGCTTGCAAACTTGCTGCCATCAACCGTGGTTTGGCTGCGAATGCGCTTACGTGCTTTGGCACGCTCAAAGCGGCCAAGCGTTTTTAAAATGCGGGTACGTTTATTTGCAGGCAGAGCAAGCAAACTTAGTTGCTGCTTAATGCTCAGCGCTTGCTGATTATTTGGGGTGATAACAAGGCTCATGCATCCCCCTTTTGCTGTAGATCAACGCTTTCGGCAATATTGATAGGCACTAAGGACACCCGATAACGCCCGCCATTAAATTGCACCGGACCGTTATCATCAGGAATAAGCTCTATGTCATCCATCAACTGCAGCTCGATTAATATCGTGGCGTTGTCTCGGCTTATTACATCAATATCGATTTCTGGATCATCTAAGCCGTAAACATCGCGGGGCCATTCACTGTCAATGAGGTAAGCCGACACCATGGCAAGCAGGTTGTAAGAATTAATGCGGCGGTGTGGTAACTGTTCGAACGCGATAACGGCGTTGTACTTCCACTTGGCCACTTGGTAACCGTCAATGCCTTTATCTTCACCGCTTAAAATCAGGGTGCCGCGTTCTTGCCAGGCATCGATGTTGTTGGCCTTGATCACCGGCTGCAAACTGGCGAGTAAAAACTCGCACAATTGCTGCAGCTGGGTTTTAGTTTGGTATTGGCTATTCGACTGGCTCATAGCGAGTGCACTCCCGCACGGCCAAGGCCTAACAACAAACGCACGCTACGGTTAGATTGCCCAAGCAAGGCGTTCTGCTGGTCTTCATCTTGGGCTTTGTTGTTGCCCGCCTCTTTTTGGTCGACGGCAGAAAAATAGCCCAGCAAGTCTGCATGGGAGCGGGCATACACTGCCGCGCGGTAAATGCTGACCTGCTGCTCACTGAAATCAGGAACTAGACTGGCGTCTAGGGCAAAAGGCACATCCTTGTTTTCTGTGTAGCCAAGGGCTGCTGCACTTGATGAAGATGGCGCTAAAACGTAATTCAGTATTTGTTGTTGCACTTCGGCAACACTGCGATTGAGTGAGTCAGCAATGGCTTGCTCTTCAAAGGTTTCAGGTATACGGCGATGCTTGCGAAACTCGCCCGTAGACAACGCAGGCCAACCGCTATCTTTGTCGATATCGATGCTTGCTTGTGCTGCTGCTTCAAATCCAAAACTACTCATCTCATTCACTCTTAATTGGGTTCAGTGCGGTTAGCGTCGACGTGGTTATTAACAGTCACCCGTTAAACACTCGGCTAGCGCACTGGAGGGTTGGGAGTCGGTCCCTTGCGTTAGTTGGCTTGCTCTTGAGAGCCGTTCTCTTGCGAACCATAGGCCTCTAACGCACGTATTCTCATTTCAATCTTGTTACGTATGGTTTTTACCTGGGCATGCTTATGCAGGCTGGCGGCTTTTTCCAGTAGCGCATCTGCTTGCTGTAAGCGGTCAATGTCGCCCACTTGCGTTGGCTTAACATCACCGTTCGTTGTGCGCAGTAATGCCAAACCCGCGAATTTGTAATACTTGGCGGTAACCACTTCCGGTAATTTCCAACTATTCGCAACATGCTTAAACACCTGGCTAAAATACGGCTCAATGCTATGGCCGTTATCTGCTTGAATCTCACACCAGTCGAATACAGCATCGCTAATAAACCCTGCCCATTGGCGGCGAATAGTGCGCACCATAGGTTGGTTAAGCTCAATGGCTTTGAGGCCGAGTTCAATCCCTTGGCCGAGATCGTCAACGTCGAATAACCAAACCACGCAATAAGCAAAAATAGGATTGTCAGAAATAGCATTTTTGTCGTTCTCCTTGGCGCTTTGTAGCGTTGCTACTGTTTCAGCTTTTGTTAACAAGTACTCGGTGACAATGGGTAACCACTTAGGCAGTAACACGTCACGTTTATGGGCGACTTTATCGCTCCGCCTTACCAAGCCCTTAAGGCGCTTTAAGTCGTCTTCAAGTTCAATCAGTTGCAAGTGCAGGCTTGGCGCATATTGCGCGTCACCTGTCAGACCTACTTTTTCGAGCTGCTTTTGGCTTTGGCGTCTTTCTCGCCAGGCGAGGATGCTAGCTCCGCCGACGGCTTTTTTAGCTCACTAGCCGCCTCTTTAATGTCGTTAGCTGCATCACTAATAGTGTCTGCGTTGTAGGCCAGATCACTAGATGCTTCGCTTACGTCATTCGCAGCGGTTTCCACTTTTCCGGCGGCTTGGTTTACTGTTTCGGCAGCGAGTTCAGCATTGCTTGCAGCGTGGTTTACGCTATCAGCGGCTTGGTTTACTGTTTCGGCAGCATCGGCAACCGTGTCAGCGCTTTGCTGCAGTTCGGTATTAATATCGATAACTTTAATATCAGAGATTGCGCCATCTTCATCGGTCGTCACTTCTGCAGTAACCGACTTGTCATCACCCGCTGCAGGATCAACGTGAATTTGCATTTCTATAAAGCGGGCTTTTTGGGCAACTGCTTCACGGGCTTTTTCGATGGCTTGCTCTTCTTCACAACCAAGTAGTTTTGCCAGTAGCGCTAACGCTTCATTTACTGGTTTAGCTGTCACGGCTTTATGCTCGGCACAATCATGTGCTTGCTTGGCTTTTTCAGCGGCACAACGTTTTTGAAAATTGGCGATAGCACTCATGGCAATATCCTGTTTAGTCGTTCTAGTAATGAGTTGATAAAGGCTTGTTAGATTTTGATTAGGCACTCAATGAGTGCCTCACCGCAGGGCTTACGCTGCAGGTACAGCGCCAATATTCATGTTGTTTTCATCAATGGCGGCATAGCCCTTGAACTCTTCAACGGCATAGCCTTCCATGCGCCAGAACTTGTCTTCATGTTGCTTGCGGTCTTCAACATTTTCAGACTTACGCGAGCGAGTGCCCACTTGGGTGTAAAGGTGCAGGTTAGAAAGCAGAGTCACGACGATACGCTTACCTGGGAAGAACGGCGGCGTGTAAGCACGCAAACCACCGATGGATTTATCCATCTGCTGTGCGGCCACTTTCTCGCTTGGCTTATCGGCTTCGTTCATCATCTTGGTTTGTGCAGTGGCGGTTAAATCGCTACCCACCAATACGACAAGGCGCGGATCATTACGTAATGATGGATGAATAAGGGTGTTTTTCAGTTCGGTGACAATCGCGTCAAGCGTCTTGTATTCACCAACTTTTAAATCTGCCGTTACTGCATCTGGGTTGAAATAGATTGGGTCGGTAACAATTTGCTCTGGCGCGTTCTCTTTAACGATTTGGTGCCAGCCTTTGTTAACGTCTTCGCCCATTGGGTTGTTAACAGGATCAGAGTTTTCAGCAACCGAGGTGCCATTAAAACCAACGCGGAGTAAATCCAGTGCGAAACGGCGGGTAGCGTTTTGGCTCATTAGCTTTACAAACTCATTTTGCTTGCCTGCGTTTGCCCATACCGCCAGTGTTGCCCACTTAACCGATGCACATGAATCAGTTTCAGTTAGCTCATAATTGTGACCACCGACGCCGTTGACAGTGTTAAAACGACCATCTTTTTTACGGCCGGTAGCGATACCATAATCACCGACTTTAACCACTTGGCCTTTAATCTGGTCAACGTCCATCATTGAGATCAGTGATAGGAACTCAACCGAATCAAGCAAAGCCGCTTTTAGTTTGGTTTCCATTGGGCCAGTAACGCTGAATTGATGTTGCACATCATCAACGCCGTAGCTCTGCGCCATGTTGCTGGTATATGCCAGCAAACAGGCTTTTGCGACTGGTGTTAAAAAATTCATTTTGCTCTCTCTTGTTTAGTGATGAATGTCAGCTATCAATTGCAGCGAGTTATACAACCGAGAATGATTCGCCAAGGCCTGCAGGATCAGGCTCTTGGCCACCCGTTTCTTGGCTTAGCGTCTTAAACTGGGTTTCCATGCCATCAACTTTGGCGGTTAAACCGGTAATCGCTTCATTAAGCGAGCTGAATTGCTCAGGCGTAATACCGCCTTGCTGCTCTTCTGCTGCCGCTTGCTCTTCTTCGGTTTCAGGCTTTTTCGTACTGAAAGCTTCTGTTTTTGCTTCAAGGCTTTCTAATCGGGTGCCGATAGATGCGAATTGGCCCATCAAGGCTTCATGCTGTTCTTTGTTCATGGGTTCTTCCTCAGAAGTAGTGCTTACATGCTCAGTGCTGCTTGCCTGATGCGGCGTAAGGGATTTAAAAAACTTGCCTAGCGTGCTGAAAAACGCCTTTTGGTTTTCAGGGGTGTTCAGCTCTTCGCTGTCTACTGCTGGATAGCTAATGACTAGCTGCTCTGGTGCGCCGTATTGATGGGTTTCAAAACGCTCTTTAGCACCAAATTTAAGGCGGTCAGTACCAAGGCTTGCAGGCTCATCGGTAACGCCAAGGCCTGTTAGGTAGGCTTTGCCTGTTGCGGCAAAATTTGGATCAAGCTCTATCGAGGTATAGACCTTTTGGTCATTCTCGTTAGCCATAATAAATTGGGAGTTAGGGTTCAACTTACCAAACAGCACTAACTTGCCGTCATGCTCTTCGGTTTTCACTTCTATCACGTCACCCCACGCGCCATACCAACGGCGGTGATCAGGCCAAATGCGCGCACCATAAGTTTTAGGATCGTAGCTTTCTGCAATATCGACTAGCCATTGACGTTCAATTGGCACGTTACGAAACGTTGCGCCCTCAGTTGCGATGCGTACCCAGTCTGTTTTCAATTGGCTCATTACATAGTCCGGTTCGTGATTTGAAGGTGAAAGGTAAAGATATTGCAGGCAGCATAGCCAGATGAAACACCGCTGGCACTGGGTTTGGTTCTGATTAATTCGGATATAGGGCGATATCCGAAACAGGCCGAACATTAGTCCGTTATTGCCTTGTAACTTATGAATACACTGCAGGTCAGTTGGTTTATTTGTCACTATTAACGGAGTCGAATCACTCACGCATGGCCTACTCTCCTGAAATTCGCGAAGCGGTAAAGCGGCTCTATTTAAGGCGCTGGACACCGGACGAGATCCGTCTCGAACTCAACTTGCCTAATACGCGGGTGATTTACTTTTGGGCTGACAAATACAGTTGGCGCGATTTGCTGCGCGAGGAAGAAGTCGACGAGGCCATTGCCCGCCGCATAGTAATGCTGACCGATATTGCCGATAAATCTGGCGGGCAACTTAAAGAGCTCGACATGCTGATTGAAAAGCATGTGAAGCTGAAAAAGCAGCGTTTAATCAATGAGGGGCATTCGTTCGGTGCTAATAGTAAGAACAATGGCAATAGCAGCAAAGGCAATACTAATAACGGCAATGATCAGCAAAACGATGTAGCGCCAAGCAAGCGCAAAGGCCGTAAGCGTAAGAATGACGTTAGCCATTTAACCGAGGACGATTTTAAAGCCTGGTACGCCTCTTTATTTGAATATCAAAAGGTGATGCATGAAAACCTGCATCGGCGTATTCGTAACATTCTTAAGTCGCGCCAGATTGGTGCCACCTATTATTTTGCTGGTGAAGCATTCGAGCAAGCGGTGCTGTCGGGTGATCCGCAAATATTCCTATCGGCTTCACGTTCGCAGGCCGAAGTGTTCCGTACCTATATTGTGCAAATTGCGCAGCAGTTCTTTGAGATTGAATTAACCGGTAACCCGATTGTGCTGCATACAGCCCATGGCGATGCCGAGCTAAGGTTTCTGTCGACGAATAGCAAAACGGCTCAGAGTTACCACGGCCATGTGTATGTGGATGAATACTTTTGGATTGGTAAGTTTGACGTACTCAACAAACTAGCCTCAGCTATGGCCACCCATAAGAACTGGCGTAAAACCTACTTTTCTACCCCATCAACCAAAGCGCACCCCGCTTACAGCTTTTGGACAGGGGATCACTGGCGCCGCGGTATGAGTGATCGCGAAGAGGTGGAGTTTCCCACCTTTGATGCCATGCGCGACCGAGGCCGATTTTGCCCCGACAAGCAATGGCGCTATGTGGTCACCATTGAAGATGCCCTTGCTGGCGGTTGTGGACTGTTCGACATCGAGGAGTTGCGCGACGAATACAACGACGATGACTTTAAAAACCTGTTTATGTGCATTTTTGTTGATGATGCCGACAGCGTATTTAAGTTCAGCGACCTTGAAAAATGCATGGTCGAGTCGGCTCGCTGGCAAGATCACAAACCCAAAGAGCAACGGCCATTTGGCAATCGCGAGGTTTGGCTCGGTTATGACCCATCACGCACCCGCGACAACGCCACCTTAGTGGTGATTGCACCAGGTGAAAAGAAAGGCGAGAAATTCAGAGTACTTGAAAAGCACTATTGGCGTGGCTTGAACTTTTCCCATCACGTAAGTGAAATTCAAAAAGTGTATGCCCGTTATCGCGTCACTTACATTGGCGTTGATACCACAGGCATTGGCGCAGGCGTGTTCGACTCGATTAGCACGCTATTCCCACGCGAGGCCACGGCGATTCATTACAGCGTTTCAAGTAAAACCCGCTTAGTACTGAAAATGATTGATGTGGTTGAAAGTGGACGCATTGAGTGGGACGCCTCGCATAAAGACATTGCCATGAGCTGCTTATCAATACGCAAGACCACCACCGACACAGGCGGGGCTATCACCTTTAAAGCCAGCCGCGACAACGTAACAGGCCACGCCGATGTGTTCTTTGCCATCGCCCACGCCGTTATTAATGAACCACTCAACTTTGCACATAAGAGAACATCACAATGGCAGTTCCAAAACGGATGACCTTAGCCACGGTGTTAACACGGTTCAATGAACCCAACTAATTCAAATTAACGCACACAAGAGAACATCATCATGGGCGCTACAACACTAAACGCAGCTAACGACGATTCAATGACTGATACAACGACCGAAACGGCAACTAATGCGCCAGTGGTGTTCAGTTTGCCCGAGCAGGTGATGCCCAATATGTGGCTAACCGATTATGATTCACTGTATTACAACGACAATGAACAATATTGGGAGCCACCTGTTGATAGACATTTGCTGGCTAATTTAACTCGCCGCAATGCCCAACATGGCGGCATAGTGCAAAGCCGCGCCAACATGGCAACCAGTCGTTTTGTCTCTGGCCCCATGACGGCGCAACATGTTGAAGCATCATTTTTAAACTTGGTGCAGTTTGGTGATGTGGCTTTACTTAAAATCCGCAATGGTTTTAGGCAGGTGGTGCGCTTGTTCCCATTACCAAGTTATCGCACCCGTGTGGGGAGTGATGGCGGCGCGGTAGTGCTTGAGCGAAACAACCAAGTTAAGCGCTATAAAGCCAAAGACATTATTTGGGTACGTCAGTACGACCCTGTGCAGCAAGTCTATGGTTGCCCCGATTACCTTGGTGGCTTACAAGCTGCACTGCTCAATGAAGATGCCACACTATTTCGTCGCAAGTACTACATTAACGGCGCGCACATGGGCTTTATCATGTATGCCACCGACCCCAACTTAGATGCTGATGTTGAAAAAGACATTAAAGAGAAAATTCAAGATTCTAAAGGCGTGGGTAATTTCAAGTCGCTATTTGTCAATATTCCCAACGGTAAAGAGAAAGGCTTGCAGATTATCCCCGTGGGTAACTTTGAATCGAAAGATGAGTTTATGAACGTGAAGAGCGTCAGCTCTCAAGACGTACTCAACGCCCATCGCTTCCCACCTGGCTTAGCAGGAATTATCCCGTCTAATACTGCAGGCCTTGGCGACCCGTCAAAGTATGATGAGGTTTACTATAAAAATGAGACTAAGCCTCTGATCAGAAAGTTAGTCGATGCAGTGGCGCAAGATAGTGAACTTGGTGGGCGTTTGGGGTTCGTGTTTGATTTTGAGTAGTAAAATGAAAAAATAAAAATATCTCTTATTAAAAATAGCTTATTCTTCATTTTAAAGCTCCCCTAGTTTAGCCTATTATATCATGCATGCTATTTATTCAAAAAACAGCATGCATATCAAGCTTGGTTAATACACGCATTATAAAATAGAGTTATTAATCAAACCTTTTAACTTAGCACTCCCATATATAGAAAGGTGGTCATCATCAAAGTAATAAGATTTAACTTCATCACCTACAGAACATGTTTTATCAGAGCAAAATAACTCTGTTGGATCTACAACAACAATATTACTATACTTTCTTGCAACACTTATAATGATTTCATTTGTCATCCGCTGAAAATCTATATGCTTCTCTGTACTTACCGACAAATCATCCAGCAACTCTTGTTTTAATTTCCCAGCGGAAAATGATTGATAATAGGTTTTTTGTGGCATAGCCTCTTGCATTGGAACCTGCAGCATGACGATAACTTTAACTTTTGTTTTTGAATATTTTTCAAACGTAGTCTCTAAACCTTTTTTAAAAGCAGATATAGAGCTCTGCCTACTTTTCCCTTCACTTTCTTTGCTTTCTTCACTTACTAAGTATTGAATACGTCCGTCTGAATACTCACCCTCAGTATAAAAAGTCCACCTTGCTGCTAAAACAGCATAATCATAATTATTTTCAACAATATACTTAATGACTTTTTCATTTAAAAGTTTGCAACTTTTATTAATTGGATCAGAACGGCTTGGGTATACACCAATTAACGGTGGACATCCGCTATAACCTGCGTATGTAAGTTCAAAGCCTCGCTCTTTTGAAACTGTTTCGAGCGCAGGTAATGAGGAATATGAATGACTATCACCGAATGCAAATAACTTATATTCCCCTTCTGTTACTTTACAAAAATCGGTATTCTCACTGTGTGAAAAATCTTTATCAAAACAGTCATATGCTGCTCTTTCGAACGACTCTGACACACTGGCAGGCATAGGGTAAAGATATCGATTTGGCTCTAACTTATAAACAACAAGGCTGGTAAAAGAAAGCCCTATTACAAGATACAACGGCTTGCACTTTAAGTAACTGAAAGGTTGAACAAAATCACTCCTAAATTTGATTTTTTCAATATATTTATTACTCAAAAAACCAAAGAACACTGATAATCCAATACCAAGGTAAATGAACGCATCATTTAATGAAAAGTAATAAATAGCTACAACTAGTGGCCAATGCCATAAGTAGATTGAATAAGACCACGATCCAATTTTTTGGATAACGATATTGCTAGCTATAAAGCTATCACTTCGATTAGCTTGAATAATCAAGAACGAACCCAAAACAGGAAATAGCGCTAAATAGCCTGGCCAAGGGTTATCTTTTGATATAAAAAAATAAGAACCAACAATTAATACTATACCACACCATTCTAGAAGCTTTTTCCTTTCTTCTTTCAAAGTAATAGGGTATAGATAAGCAACACCTCCAATCATCATCTCCCATGCTCTAGTAGGCAATAGATAATAAGCTGGGTTAGGCCACATGTAGGTAGCGATTACACAAAATATAAATCCTAGCAATGTTCCAAATAAAATTGATACTTTCATAGCCTTTACAGACATGAATTTTCTCATAGCTACAAGCACTAAGGGATAAATTATATAAAATTGCCATTCAACCGATAATGACCAGGTATGAAGTAGCCATTTCCCGTGAGAAGACACATCGAAGTAGCCAGACTCCCTCCAGTATGTAATATTAGATAAAAAACTTATACTACTACCAGCATGCTTTGCTAGTGCTTTATAATCTAAAGGGTTTAAATAAAACCAACCTAAAACAAGTAAAACGGCACAAAGAACGGCAAGAGCGGGAATGATCCTGTTAGCTCGTGCAACATAAAACTTTAGTATAGAAAAGTTTTCTTGCTCTATTCCTCTAAATATTATTCCAGTCATTAAAAAACCTGAAATAACAAAAAATACATCTACACCAGCGAAACCACCTGGCATCCAAGAAGCATTAAAATGAAATAGCACCACAGCTATAACTGCGATAGCTCTTAGTCCATTAATTTCTTTTCTAAAAGTCAAAATTTACAACCCTATAAGGTAAGCTACTGTTTTGTAGGCAACGTTATACGCATAATAAAGCCTCAATTCAACTTCAAAGTGCCCCGCTACCTTGATTAAGAAACTTTAGTTAAAAGAGGAAGCATGTGTTGGTTAGCTAAAACCAAGACCACTGTTCAAAAGCACAGTACAATCGAGTAAACTAAGCTGATTAAAACGATTGGGAGATTGTGATGCGAGTACTTTGTCCAGGCTGTGGTTCTGTTGCGATTATCGGTAAAACAAATCGGCTGAGTTTGGCCCATGCCGATCTGTATTGTTCATGCTCTAACCCAGAGTGTGGCCACACCTTTGTAGCAAACCTAAGTTTTAGCCACACTTTGAGCCCAAGCGCTCAAGCAGCAAGTGCTATTGTGTCGGAACTTGCTCGAGCCCTCTCCCCAACTCAGCGTCAACAGCTGCAGCAGGAACTAAACCTTCTGTGATGTATTGCTGTTCATAAATAGCCAATACATCTGCTAGTATCGCATTACATACATCCTTTTTTGCCTCAGTATCTAAGTTAGGAAACAGGCCATTCAAAAGGTCTACTTTCTGGTACAGCATAGATTCATCAGTCATTTTTGTAATTCCATCATTGGCACACCAACTGCGGTGCCTAACCTATTATTCATACATATAAAATCGCGCAACCACCTGCTGCGCTATTTGAAAAAGCCACGGCTAACATACTTGTCTAAACGCGCAATTGTGTTTTCAATGAAAAACAGACTACTGGCTACCGACATAACTTGCAAACAATAAAACCATTAACTTACAATACGTTACTATCGCGATCGCGACCAGCAACACCAATATCATGGCCAACATAGATACATATAGCTTTACTCGATACAAATTAGGATTGGTACCACAAAGACAAAAGCGTCTATTAGAAATACTCAAACTCACTACTCTCTTCATCAAGCAGGCGTTCGAACTGCAACTGGCCATTGCTCACCCACCAAATTCGTCCCGAATCAGTAAATACTCTTAAACCTTTTGCAAGCTGCTCAAGCGAATAAGGATCGACTACACCATGAGAAGCAAGATAACGGCGCGACTCCTCTGAAAGTCCTGCTGTTTGCTGCGCCAAAACCGACTCTGTACAGTTATTCCCACAAGTCCGAGTATCGCCGCTGCCGCGACTCTTAGAGCAAGAGCAACTGCCAACAGCAACAGCTTTAGGCTGCTTCCACTTAGGCATAGGCAGCTTGTCTTCTTTGTTCTCAATACTGGTGTTGGTTTTAAAAATGGCGGCACGCTCGGCTTTGAGCTTCTTATAACTGCCCTTCTCGTTTTCATCCATGGTTCTAAGCGTCCACTTTTCACCACGGGTAATGAGCGACCTAACTTTGGTATCAACACCATCAATAGTGGCCAACGCACAAAGCCCAAGCACGCGCTTGGTCATTTCGCCAAATTCGTTGCCGCACTCGGTTTCTTCATATTCAAGTTTGATAGGGTTAACCGCCAAAGCCTGTTCAAAGGCTTTCCAGTTTGAGCTTTCAGCCGCAGCCCTGGCATGTTCGATTTCGGCAGGTTGCGGGCACTCTTTTAAGCGCCTGAGTTCACGCCATACCTGCACAGATGAAGAGCCGAAGAATTGAAACTGGCGCAGGCGATAACGGCTAGCCCATGCCGCCGCATTTGCTGCACCGTCATTTGCCGACAAGCCAGATTCAAAATCTAACTCGCCCTGCATATGCTCACCCTTGATATTCTTTGAAAGATACTTAACGATGTAGCCCACTGCTGAACCCTTGGTTTTATCTATAGGTTCAATCTCTAAGCGGTGTTCTGCAGCGCCCTCTTCATCGCCATCCACCTCAAAGGCATACTTTTCGAGTAAGTCTTTGAGTACATCGCTATGATCAGGATGAACGAAGATCAGCATATGCCAATGCGGTGTGCCGTCTTTGTGAGGCTCGCTAACACGTAGCCCCTGAATCTTGATTTTGCGATATGACAAAGCGGAGCGGATTTTGCTCCATTGGCCTGACAGATAGGCTTGAGTGAACTGAGCGTTTTCGCAGTTCCATTTATCTGAATTGAAGTGATACTTACTCGGGGCCGTTAAGGTGACCATAAAGCCAACTTTGCCGCTCTCTTCTGCCACTTCTTCTAAGCCACGCGCTCTAACAATGAGTTCAACAAATCGGTTGGATGGATTAGCAGTACCCGCCATAGCCGCATCAATCAGTGGCAAAATCACCCCTGATTCAGATTCAATCATGGTGTTCTCTAACCACTCACGACCACTTCTTTGCTGCTCGCACCACTCGTTAAAACTCTCGCGGCTTAAATAAGGGCTGTCTTCACCCACAAGCCCTGCTGCAACATTCAAATGCTCACAACATAAATCACGTAATGACCGTAATTGATTATGCCACCACTTAGGGCTAGTCATGCGCAATATGGCGCACTCTGCCGCCTCAATAATTTGGTTTCGCTTTACGTCTGAGTAATAAGGCGGCTTAACTTGCCATTGCTGACACACTGCAGCTGCAGCGTCATAAGCCTTTAAAAAGGCAACATCACCGCTGTAATGGTTGGCGGTGTCTTTCACTTCATCTAAAACAATCAGAGCCAGTCGATTAGCCACATCTTTGAGTCTCTTGCTTTTGCGATATTTGATTAGGTCAAAGCCACCGAAATACGTGGTTCTTCTACCGTTACTTTCGTTAACGTGTTTTGACGTGGTACTTAAAAAACTGCCCACATTGTGAAATGGATACTTGAGCCATACCTTATTGATAAAATCGGTAGTCTTACGTAGATAAATATTAGCGTTGCGTAATCGTTTACCTGAGTTACCACCCGTTAGGCTAAGGCGGCGCTGATACTCTGCACTGATTTTAAGACGAATGTTATTCGGCAGGTGACTCAAACGCGCATTAGCAAAACTGCGATTACTATTTAGCACTGCAGGATTTGGCGAAACTTGCTCGAGTAGTTGGTTAACCTCTTTCAGTGCCTGGCGAGCATTGCCGTTCTTTGGCAATTCAGCGGTTCTATAGCCATCAAGAAAGGTTAGCTGTTGGTATTGTTCGAGTGTTTTGGGCTCAACTTTTTCAATATGCTGATAGTTAGCCGCAAACAAACACGTGCGCCCTTTAGGCGGTGTTTTGACTAATCCACAAAAAACAGCCGAGGGCAATGCCTCGGACTGTGGTGATAATGTAGGGCTATACATTACAGCCCCTCAATACCATGCATCGCTTTGGCTTTTTCCAGCGTTCGGCGGATCCCTTTAGCCAAATTGGTAAGGTCATTACCCAAGGCTTGCCAATATAGGCAGTTCAACGCGCCAGAATGTTTGGCAATTGAAAGGTAGCTTGAGTCAGCACAAGTATGCTTATTATCAACATACTGTTTTACGTCACTGACTAAAATGCGCTTTTCAGCCCGGTAATGGTTGAGTAAATGTCTAAAGGCAGCTGATTTCATTTTTATTCTCCGCCTCGTTTTCTTTCACCTCTTGAATACATTTAGGGCAAGCTGTAGAACAAACTTCACCACCGGTTTCGTAGCCATGCCAACCATCGGCAGCGGCTTTATTAATTGCCTCCCCCACCGTGCTGACTCTCGAAATATAATTTGTGCCGGTACACATGAAACAAGTGATCACAAAGACTGATAAAACTTCAACTTCAGTGGGCTCGACGTTGAGTAACTTCATCTAAGCCACCACTTGGTTAACGTGAATGTTGTTGCGAATGGCAACCAAACGAATACGCAGAGTTTTAGCCACTGGCAACTCAAGTGCTTCAGCAATACCCTGCAAGGCTTCAATCACCGACTCGGCCACTATGGGCTCAATGGGATAACTAGAATGGTTTAAAGCGGTTATGACTCTGTTTGCTTCATTGCGAATAGCATCATCTGTTGTTAAACTCTGTTTTGTCGGTTTCATAATGTAAATCCTTGAAAATCTATTGATTGAGTCGACACGGCCACATCCGCTGTAACGGAAGTGGCTTTTTTGTGCCTGTTAATAGCTAACTTGAGCCATTGCGGCCTGATTACTTGCCAGCTCACCTGCAAGTTCTGCAAAACTGTCTTCTGTTGGAGTCTCAATTTTTGCGGTAATGAATTGCTCTCGCCCCAGCCCAATAGAACTGATCTCTTTTACTAATTCACGAATGGCTAGCATCGACATACGCACCGCCTCTTGTTCATCAAACGTCATGTTTTCAAGCGGAATATGAATGTGGGTACTGGGTTTTAGGCGGGCGCCAAATAAGATGATGGCTTTTTTTTGCTTTGAAAGGCCGCTGTATAGACTGGCCGCGCGGTTGCGTCCAAGCATAGAACGCACAGCAGCAATACTCTGCTGACTAGACGGGGAAGCAATATCGTTAGCGGCAGCTTTTTCAATATGTAAGTCGGTTTCTATTCTGGGCACAGCTTCATGCGCAGTTTGCTTTAGAGCTTTCATATAATTCCCCTTCTACATCAGCCCAGGCATGGGCATGGCTTGCATTGCATCGCTCGCAACAGTGAGTACCGGAATAGCTTGAAACTTCTGTTCTACGTCATGCACAAAAATGGCTAACTCCGCCATCACGTAAGATGCACGCCTTACGGTTTCATGGCGCATCCGCTCAGTGACGCGTTTGGTGGCTTTAACATCTAAGGCCAGTGCACCTAGCTGAGCAGTATTGGCATTAATGTCGAGCGCCCTATCGGTTAACGCGGTTTTGCTTGCATTGGCTAAGTCGCCCAGTGACACCGAAGCCGCACAACCAAGATCCATCAACACCCCATCAACAATGCAACGATTACCACTGGCTCTGGTGATTTTCACCAACTCACTCACGGTCAACTGATGCGGTTGCTCGGGTAGCAGCTTATTGCGCAGCATCTGCGGGCGTTTCATTCCAGCGGCCTTGGCGATATCACTTATCACTTCGTCATTTGCAAACTGACGCAGTGCACCGGTTAGGTGAACTTGCTCATTTGAATACTGTGTGTTGCTCGAATTGGCATACATAGACGCAAAACTCCATTTTGCTAATCTTCAATTGAAGATAAAAACATTCAAATGACGACTCCAATGTTTTAGCTAACTAAGCAAAGCTCAGAGGCTTCTTTCATCAATGCCAACATGTTGATATACGGGCGTTCTTGCGGCTTACATTTAGGGCGAATAGGTAGGCGTCCTTCACGGACTAGGTAGCGAACATTATCAACTGAAGTGCCGGTACGGCGGGCATATTCTTCAAATGACAAGAATGGGGCGTCAATGTGTAGTGATAGATTGCTCATTTGATGCTATCCTCGAATTTATGTGTCTTTCTGTAATGTGGCGTTACAGACCGTTAAATCATTTGGTGAGACTATGATTGATCATATTTGTACTAACTTCAATAGTGACGACGATAAATTTCGTAACTTTATTGGTAAACCATTAAATGTGGAAGGTGGAAAGGTTCTAGTAGATAGGCTTTTACATCTGTTCAATCTAAGAAATAAGGTTGAACTATCAGAGATTATTGGGGTATCAACGGGGTCTATAGCTACTTGGCAAACCCGATCTACTGTTCCTTATGAGTTGTTAATTCGAATTCATTTAGCAACGGGGGTTTCAATAGAGTATTTACTCTTTGATAAAGCCGAAGATGATTTGAATGTAATGAGCTATTGTATTAACCCTAATGAAACGCCAAGTTTTGTGACCATAAATCAGAACATTAAGAGTTTTCATTACCCATTACATCAACCCATTCACAGTGATGGTGGCTTACAAATCATAAATCGCTTACAGGAAATATTAGAAATTGATAGTAAGGCTGAATTAGGAAGATTGTGCTCTATAAACATAGGGACGCTAGCGACTTGGCAAACAAGAAAAACAACGCCACACGAACTGCTATGTAGAGTTCATCTAGCGACTGGTGTTTCAATGCACTACCTGTGTTTTGGTAAAGAGTGGATTCCTCCTCAAATTGAGAAGCCTGAAATTAAAAACTGGATGGAAGCCCCTACCGTTAAGGCCGATGAACAAAAGTATTTTAATAGAAACAAAAAACAACGCATTCCTCTACATGATTGGATGCTCAAAGAATCGGATTCTAAAGCCTATCTTTCAGTTTTTGAGATTGATGAAGGAGATATGAAAAGAGTAGATAAAATAAAAATCAATGATGAGTTTCTTACTCTTTTCTCTATCGATGATGATGGATTATCGATAAGTATAAAGGATACTCACTACTTTATAGATCCTAAAATAACTACGATAACTAAAGGGCAATACCTATTCAGAGTCAATGACTCATACCAACTAGGTGAGTTACGCCACCTACCCGATGGAAATATTTATTTAATCGAAGACCAAGAAAAATTTATCTTCGACCCGGCTTCAACCATCGTACTTGGAAAAGTAACCTCAATTTTAAAGCGTGTTTAATTTCTAGTTCAACCAAAAGGAAGTGATCATGTCAGTAGAAAATTCAACTGTTGTCTGGCAAGGAAGTACCAAGGATATTGAGTTTAGTTATGCCGATTTCAAAGGCAACAAAACTCGACGTAAGGTTCAAGTGAACAAGGTTTTATTCGATAAAGATAAACAGCAGTTCTATATAAATGGTATCTGCCAAGAACGAAATTCTGAACGAGATTTCAAAGAAAACAACATATCAACCATGATTAAAGTCGGCTCGAACAGATATGACTTCCAAGAGTGGTTGACGACTCTTGATGTCGACATGTTTGGCTTAATAGATGATGACTCTCAATCCGTAAAAGCTGACCCACTGCCTATCACAGAACAACCGACACAGACCTTCAGCGACAAATTGGAAGAGTACAATAGAAAGCAACAGAAAAAATTTGAAGAAACAAAAGCAAATCAGGTTGATACTCCAGCTCAAGCCAAGGCTAGAAAACTCATCAAACCCTTGTTTATATCGATTGGAGTTCTGTTCATAGTGCTATTTTTGATTTTGCTTTCATCTGCTGCAGATACAGATACAACAGCTAAAATACTGACCTCTCCAGCAGGCGATACTGTCAACATGAACAAAAATGGGTAGATTTACCCTGCTCAAATAAATTTAGAGATTAAGAGTAATATCTATGAGTTTAGAAACATTGTTTTCAACCAATATCATTGTCCCAATTGTCGTTGCATTTATTGGTTTTTTGGTTGCTGTAACTACTGCAATTATTGCGAAAGAACATAAGGTATCAGAGTTTAGGCAAGCTTGGATAAATGACTTGAGAAATGATTTAGCAATTTCACTGAAAAGTGCTTTTGACTGTATTTACGAACTTCAAAACGACTCAAAAAATCACGATATTCAGAAATATAATGAATCATTTAGAGAGCTTGAATTTAGACTAACACTAATAAAACTTAGGCTAAATCCGAAGAAAGACGCCTCATTTATTACACTGACTAACAGCTTGTTACATCAGCTTTTTGAGGTCCATAAAGCCCCTAATAAAAGTAAAGCGATTAGAGAATGTCAGAACTCAGCAAAAATGATTGAGGCATTAAGCCATGAAATGCTAAAGAATGAATGGGAGCGGGTAAAGCTTGGTGAAAAGGGTTTTTTAAGGTTTAAGAGTTTTGGCAAGTTTTTGGCGTCGACATTCATGATAGCAATCTACGTTTTATTTGTAATTGCACTAGTTAACTCACCCATTTTGTTTAACTAAAGTAAAAAGAGTTTTTAAATGACACCTGATATGACTATTTGGATTGGTGCTGCAGCAACCATTTTAGCTGCTTTTATAGCTGGAACTGTTGCTCTAACCAGCACGGTTATAGCTAAAGAGCAAAAAATTTCTGAGTTCAGATTGGCTTGGATTGATGCATTCAGGAACGATATTGTTGAACTAATAGCTTGCGGCACTAAAGTCTCAGCACTAGCATCTATAACTGAAGTCAACTCCAATCACGCTGAAAAATCGTTTCAAGCTAGAGCTGAATACTTTTCAATAGCTACAAAAATAAACCTCAGGCTGAATTGTGGTGATGGCCTAAACCTTTTATACGAAATAGATAGATTAATGCATACAGTTACCTATGGCGAAAGTAAAAATCGAATGATCGCTGTGACTGATGTTAATCATGAAATAATAAAAATATCACAAGAAATCATATCTGTAGAGTGGGAGAAAGTTAAGCAGGGCGAATTACTAAATCGCTTTTTTATCGGAACAGGAAAGGTTTTGATGGGTTCATCAATAACAGCATTTTTCTTTTATGTTCTTTATTCTGGCTTCCCACGTTATTGCCCAGTGGTTGGTTAACCATGTCTATTCGTAATCTAAAAGATAGCAGCGATAAACCTTGGTTATGTGAATGCTACCCTAATGGTCGGGATGGTAAGCGCATACGTAAGAAGTTTGCCACTCGCGGTGAAGCTACCGCCTTTGAATTATTCACCATGAAAAAGGTCGATGACAAACCTTGGCTTGGTGAAAAAGTTGATAGCCGCCGTTTATCAGAGTTAATCAAACGCTGGCATGATCTTCACGGCCAGCAACTAACTAAGCCAGAGCTGCGGTTACGAAAGCTTGATTTGATTTGTAACGGCATGGGCGACCCGATTGCCAGCAAGATCACCGTTAATGACTTTGCCAATTACCGGCAGATGCGCCTCGATGGTGAAATTGAAGACGCTCAAGGTAAGATGAACAAGGTTAAACCCAACACCATTAACCATGAGCATGCTTATCTCAATGCGGTGTTCTCTGAGTTAAAAAAGTTAGGCGAATGGAAGTTACCCAACCCACTCGATGGTATATCTCAATTTAAAATTGAAGATACCGAGCTGGCGTTCCTCTACCCAGAAGAGATCCCTATTGTTCTAACCGAATGTGCTAACGCTGAATATGAACACCTCACCACGATTGTGCTGATATGTTTAGCCACTGGTTGCCGCTGGTCAGAGGCCGAAGGTTTGCGCGGCAGTCAAATAGCCCACAACCGCATTACCTTTGTTAAAACCAAAGGTAAGAAGAACCGAACAGTGCCAATAGCGAAAGAACTCGCCGATAAGATACCGCGTGCAAGAGGCCCATTATTCAGGCCATGCCGCAAGTCATTTGAACGTGCTATTAAACGCACCAAGTTGAATTTCCCAGATAGACAGATGACCCACATTTTACGCCACACATTTGCCAGCCACTTTATGATGAACGGCGGCAATATTCTGGTACTAAAACAGATACTCGGCCACTCCGATATCAAAGACACCATGCGTTACGCCCACTTCGCCCCCGATCACCTTGATGACGCAATAACCAAAAACCCAATAGCAGGGTTGTTAGAGAAGCATACATTATGATTACTCAAAAACTTTGTGGGATTTTTGTTCTTATCAGTTGGAGTTTATTCCTATTTATACTCCAATTGTCAGAAGCAAAAGATGACATAGCATACTCATACTTAATCTCTTTAACTCTACCTACATGTGTTTTGTCATCAATCCTTTATAGTATGAGTAACAATATAGTAGATATAGAATCAAACCATTTCACAAAATCTTGGGCTTATTACGTATATGTTATCGGATTAGTTACCTGCATGGGAGCTACCTTCGCTTCCATCGCTTGCCTAATTACAATACGCACAGACCTTGAAACAACTACATATAGTTTTGCATTTTGCCTTATTGTGCTGTTTGTGTTCAGACAAGTCCAAGTCAGAATAATCAAAGATGCATCCGCTTCTAGAAAATATTTAGAAAGTAACCATAAAAACCAGCAACTAGATTAGTAAAATAAAAATGAATGAACTCCTAAACCTTGTAAATATTGTTGCCACCCCACTAGTGGTTTTTGTTCTTCCCATATTAATGTTTTTGTATAAATATCGGCATTCTGATAACAAAGACATCTCTTTTATCAAGTACTCCTGTACCTTTGATGCCACTCATGGCTTAGCTAGGCAACCATTATTTTGGGTAGCAATCGTCTATCCAATAGGATTGTTCTTTTTTACAGGGTTGTACGCTTGGGCTGGTACTAACTTTGATATCTCTGCGACGGGGTTTAACCAGTTTATCGAAATAAGTAAGCTACCTCTTGGTTTGCTTGCACTATCGCTCCCCCTTGCAGTTTTAACAGCTCGGCTTCATGGCACTAAACAAACAGCAATGCAAATCCAGAAGACTGAACAGCAAATAAAAGAAGCACAACAAAAGAATAAAACTGACCTATATTTAGCTCACTACAAACACTTCTGTGAACACATAGACTCTATATTAGAAATTATTGAACTGGATTATGGGGAAATAACAATTTTAAAGAAAGACCTTTACAGAAAACTATACCCTGACTCATCTTTAATAAATGGACCAGGGGATATATCTCACAACATTTACAACATCACTCTTAAACACATCCAAGGAATTAACGTTCTGATTAGCAAAGTTAAATATCAAAATATTGATATAGAAGAATTTTGTAGCATTTTATCCATTTTAACTAATCGCACTATCGCGACACTACAACAATTATCAGTATCAAATTTTGATAAAACAATTGAACATCAGCTTATGACTTATAACTATTTTGCTGAAAAAACACTTTTCATTAATTATAGTAGTTTTTCATACATCCCGAGATTGATTAACTCTATTACAACATTAATATACTCCTATGAAGCCCCGTTACCAGAAGAGATGCAAAATAAACTTGTCTATACTAGAAAAGAGCATGAAAAAACTAATAGATCTCGAGTTCAAAGTTTGTTTAAAGCATCCTCATTAATCACTGTAGAAGAGGAGAAAAACCACTCCCCATTTTAAAGTTATAAAACGGATCTTCTATCTAATTTTACTTCGACATAAATTTAACTATCACAGAATGGCGGCAGAATGGCGGCAACCATTTAGAAAGGCTAACACCTTCTAACAGATGCCAACCCGTAACATATTGAAATTATTCTAATCACGCGTTATTACGGGCTATTAGATAGGATGTAGGCTTTTTGGACGCGGGTTCGAGCCCCGCCGCCTCCACCAAATATAGGAACAAAGACGTCTCAGGACGTCTTTTTTTCTGCCTGAAATTTATAAAATCAATGACTTAGCGTCCATTAGCGTTTATTGCCATCCCATAGCAGCTTGAGTTTTAGTTAACACCTAATGTAACATCGGAGCCAAATCCTGATTTAGGTGTTACAACCATGCCAAAGATAATTAAACCTCTCACAGCCACCTCAGTCGAAAACGCAAAGCCTAAAGATAAAGAATACAATCTCTCAGACGGAAGAGGACTATCGCTTAGAGTCAAAACCGGTGGTTCCAAGTTTTGGTTGCTTAACTATTCCCGTCCAGAAACAAAGAAACGAGCCAACCTAGGTTTAGGCACCTACCCTGATGTTTCACTAGCAGAAGCTAGAAAGCGCAGAGAATCAGCCAGAGAGTTGCTTGCTAAAGATATCGATCCACAAGACCACCAGCTACAACGTAAAGCTGTAGTAAAAATCGATGCTGAAAATACTCTCAAATCTGTAACTGATGCTTGGTTTGAAATAAAAAAGCAGAAAGTCTCTGAAAATCACGGTCAAAAGCTCTATCGACGCCTGGAACTATATTTGTTCTCAGAGCTGGGTGAAAAACCAATCAGTGCCTTAACCGCCCCACAAGTCATTCAAGTGCTTAAACCTGCCGAAGCTAAAGGCAATATAGAAAGCTGCAAACGGGTGATCAGCTGGCTAAACGAAGTGATGACCTTTGCAGTTAATACTGGCCTGATACATTCAAACCCGCTTATTGGCATAACAGCAGCCTTTGGCGTCCCAGAGAAAAGGCAAATGCCTACACTCAAGCCAGCAGAGCTACCTGAGTTTATCGAAGCACTTACCTACTCTAGTATAAAGATAACCACTCGCTGCTTAATTGAACTGCAGCTGCACACTATGACCCGCCCAGCAGAAGCTGCAAAAGCGAAGTGGACCGAAATTGATTTTGATAAACAGCTTTGGACGATTCCAGCTGAGCGCATGAAGATGAAGCGTGAGCACATAATCCCTTTAACACCTCAAGTTCTCGCATTGCTAAAGCGCATGCAGCCAATCAGTAGTCACTTGGAATACATATTCCCTGCTGACAGAAACCCGAACAGACATACCAACACTGAAACCGCCAATATGGCGATCAAGCGTATGGGCTATAAAGGCCGTTTAGTGGCTCATGGCCTTCGAGCATTAGCCAGCACTACACTGAACGAGCAAGGCTTTGATGCTGAACTTATTGAGGTATCACTGGCTCACGTAGATAAGAACACCGTTCGAGCGGCCTACAACCGAGCAGACTATATCGAACGACGCAGAGAGCTTATGTGTTGGTGGAGCGAGCATATCTGCCAGCCAGGATAAGTGATAAGCGCCTTAATATAACTACATAGTCACCTAATCAGGTGTCATTTAATTTATATTTAGATAACGGCATGGGTGTCATGGGCTACATGGGAGCTCACTGCTTACATCATGCTGCACAGCAACATCTAAGGCGCTGATTTAAAGTATTTTAATATTAAGTAGGATTTATATACCCCTGAATGTACCCGTAGGATATTCGACTGAATAATTAATCTGAACCTTTACCCCTCCAGCTTTCGTCAGTGTAATTGGCGGTTATTTTTGTTACCATTATACTTTTTAAACAGCCTGAGCAGAAATGAACAGGTTCGAGCATTGTGTAGACCGCAAAATAATGAAAAGGTTTATAAGGGCTTGCTAATTATAAATCATAGGTTCCAATCGCGGGCTTGTATTCTTCACGGCTCAAGCTTCCTCCTAAATAATTTACTTATCTATAAGCAATCTTACTACGGCATTAGTTATCAAAAATACCTGCATCGTTGCAGCCTATTAGAAATGCTTTTTTGAGAAAGTTACTATCTGAGAAAGGCTGGTTGGTTGCAGTGTCAATTTCGGCTTGAAACATGTCTTCAATTGAGAGTTTATAATTCTTTCGCTCTTCCAGAACTCGGTTAATCCATGCTTTACCATCGGTTTCGATACAGCATTTAGCTTTGTAACGCTCGTCAATGCCGTATACATCTTTCCATGTTTCAATCTCTTCTTCGAAGTGTTCGGCCCAAAAGGTTATAGCAATATCATTAGGCTGTAAGTTGTCGACATTAGAAGATTTTAGAACGATGCTAATATCTATATGGCAAGGTGTTTCTGAGTACGGGTAAAAGCTCTTTCTTTTTTTTGCTTCTTCATTTTTAATGATTCTCTTTAGTACAGGGTCTTTACTCAGTTTATAAGCACTATTACATTCATGGCATGCGGGAGCTAAATTTTTAAAATTTAAAGAATTAAAGGGATACCTAAATTTGGGAAGATAGTGATCATATGCCTCTCTGCGAGTGTGATAAATCCCTCTTAAATCATTTATTCCACAGAAAGGACACTTACCGACTTTATTTTCGGTAAAGAAAGCTTTGTTATGGAGAACCATCCCCTTAAAAAACTCCTTAATTTTAGCTAAACCTAGAAACGAATTGTCATACAATCCTCGATAAAATTTTGCCAATTGCTCTCCTAGTTTCGGATAAATCGACATTAGCGTGCTATACAAAACTATATCTTGCCCTTCTGGATTACCACAAATATGCTCTATAGAGTTATTTGCTAGATACCATGATTTTAGCTGTGAAATGTCATTGGAATTAAGTGAACCAAATAACTTATATATTTCTTTTACATCTTTATAAAACTGCCTCCCTCTTTCTGGGCCTTGTTTAGAAAATCCAAAATAGGACATTAATTCTTTATAAGTATCATTAGATTCAAAAAGATCAGGAGAAAAACTCACTCCGATTGGCGCTGAACACCAAACGTCTTCAAAGATGAAATTGAGTAGCTCTTGAATCTTTTCCATTTCATGAGGCACATAGGTGTATGGAAATAGCATTACCCATTCCCCTCCATGCTATCGAGTATTGTTTTAATCAATAGAACTTTTTCAATAGAGTCCCCAAGCTTATTGTTGATGTCATTTACGAGTTGTTTCTTATCTACATCTTGTTTTTCAGATTTAACTTTAAAGTCATTTAATAATGATTGAGCAAGGCCTCCAATGGTTTCTGGTTTATCAAAGGTTGCCATCGTAATTTGATTTATAGATGCGCCTAACGTGTTGTATTCAGGGTTGCTAACTGAGACATTCTGCTCATTTTTCTCAAATACTAAAACCTTCTCTCGCACGCTATCAGAAATAAGAAAAGGTGTATGAGTTGTAATGAGCATCTCTTGACTATCACTATCGCTCAAACTCTGGCGTAAACGAGATATAAAGTTCGCTCTCCACTGCGGGTTAAAATGAGTTTCAGGCTCATCCAGCAAAAACAGGCTATTGGTATCCCTGAACAATAGGCATAAACCTAATGTATGAATAAGCTGATGTTCTCCATCAGAAAGGCTTTTAAGCAGTACTGGTTGTTCAATATTTTTTTTATTAACCCAAAAATGTTTGATACGCATTATGCGTTCATCAGAGGGGAGACTAGGCACAGTTTCGCCTACATAAAGGCTATTCGACTGGTATAAATCTGTTTTTAATTTATCACTTACAGAATAAAGGTTTAATGTTAGTAGCACTTGCAGCGCTTGAAACAGATCTAATGCCGAATTAAAGTTGTTTTGAAAAGCATTACGCGTAGCTTGGTTTACGCAATAATCTAAATATAACGAATCGGTTGAGTCATCTTCAAACCAACTGGTAGCACAACGTTTGAGGCGAGTAATTGCAGGTGAAAATTTTCCGTAGGAACTAATCGATTTGGCTTGCTCTTCTCCGATCTCATCTGAAATCTCTTTTTGCATAGATTCGTCAGCTTCCAAAAGGGATACTAAATCTACCTGATAAGTATTGTTTTCACTGTCAAATTTTAAACTAGGATTGTTACTACCAAAAGCATTGGCAGCTTCAGAAGTCACTGTAAATTGTCGCTTGATAATAATGCGAAATTCATTAAGTTTTTCTATACCTACTTCTTCTCGAAAAGGAGCAAGCGTATTGTCAGTTTGATAAAGTAGATTACTTAATAGAATAGCCTGACTGAAACTGTTATCTAAATAAATCAAGCGAGAATCAGGTGTGCCTGAATAGGGTAGTTGTTGCTGTAATGCTTGCAAGTATTCATCATACTGTACAAAACGCATTTTAAAAAACGGCAGGCTGAGAATCTCATTTTCACCTGATGAATAACCGATGATGTATTGGGGCAATAATATGTCAGCATACCCACCAGAAAAAACTTCATTCTTATCAGTTTGAAATTCACTTTGATTGTTCCAAAGAAAACGAACTGATGAGCCAGGTTCTTTCCACACACTTACACTTGCCCATTCAGGACCTTTAGGCGATATATAGTCTTTTGGTACCTTTATCAGGTAATCAAGTTCGAATGAGCAGAGAGCCTCGTCTTGCTCATTATCTTGTAATATTTCAGGCAAAAAATTACGACGGATTCGAAGTATTTCTAACTGATAAGATATGGCTGCTAACGCCTCCAGCAAGTTGGATTTTCCACTGCCGTTAGGCCCTGCACAAATAAAGGGCGCAAACTCTGAAAGCGCCTTTTCTTCTTCAATCTGCCTGTCTTTACGAAAATAATGCTCGAAACCTGATTGCAGGCTTCGAAAGCCTTTAGGGTCTGAGATTTTTATTCTTATTAATTTCATCCGTGAATTCGCTTAATTTAGCTTCTTTAAAAGTATTTTATTGCCTGGCTCAATTGTCGATTTGCCATCAACTTCAACTTCAATCATATCTGTAGTTTGTTCAATGCTTCCATTTTTAATAGCATCAAAAATTTCACTTTTGATATGGTCGTAATCGCTCAAGCCAACCTCAAACGGGTTATCATTCTCGTCTAAACAATCTTGGGTGGTGAAGCTAACGCTTTGCCAAAAGAGGCTGATATCTAAATCACTTTCTTTCTGATAATGCTCAAGCCATTCATTAAACCATTTACTTAATTGTGCTTTACGCAATTCATGGGCTGTTAAAATTTTAGCATCAAACGGGCTAAGAAGCCGTATCGAGTTTTCGGTACTACTTACAGGTGTTTTCATTAGTTCATCAGAACTAATATTGTCCGTATGGTCTTCTTTTTCACTAGGAAGTGGCACTAGAGACAGGTCTAGTTCGCCTTTGAATGCCTTTTGACTCAATGCGCCATAAAGTGTTTCTAAATCATCTAAACTGTTTTGATATTTAGCTTTGATGTTTTCAATTTTGCTATGAATTTCTGAGAACGCTCGTTGGACATCAATAGGCGGAAGCTTAATTTTGGTTTCTTTGATAATCCCAAGGTTAAGACCACTCATAATCGCACCTCTATTCTTACTTTTGAATTGATTCAAAATATAGGGACTAGAGTGGATTGAATACGATATGAACGTAGGGTTTGCAAGTTCCACATCAAGAGTAATAGCAGCTAAATGCTTTGTATTTATTGCTAAAGGAATGTCTTCCGGAATAACTGCACTTCGGCCTATAGTGCCCATTATTGTTACAATCACATCACCTGGAAAAATTGTATAACTCTTTAACTCTTGATATTTTTTTTCAGTAATAAATCGCTTTTCACTCCAAGCAAATTTATTTTGAACGGCATTATCTATACCCAATACTGCAACTTTTCCATCAGGGGTAAATTCATCATGTTTTAAGTTTGAACCAAATGGCCCCGTTCTCATTGCCCTTTTATGAGTAGCTGCAAGGTCTTTTATTTCTTTTAGCGGCCACTTTTCGTAGCCTTTTGACAGTGGAGAAAACATATCCAAAAATATACTTTTCACTAAATCATCAAGTTGCTGAATACTTTGCTTACGTACAATAATAAGCGCTTCAACGCTGTCAAGAAGATGAGCAATTCGTTTTTGGTCATTTATATCGTCAGGTATGGGGATCTCGATTGCCGCAAGTGATTTTGAATTTAGTGTTTTACCCATTGCGGCTTGGTTGGAACCTAATAGCCTCGCTGTTTTCAAAGCGTAATATAAATAACTCGAATCTAATTTTTTTGGATCTTTAATTACAAATGCCGCTATAGCTTCATTTGTATATAGATCAGTGCCCGCAAAAGCCATTTTACCAATTGTTAACTTAAAACTAAAAAGTAACGTGCCCTTGGTAACTAATTTGATTCTAGTTTCGTCAACTGCTGAGTCTGTTATCTCCTCTTTGGTTTTGGTAATCACTTTTTCATTTAGGTCACGAATAGATACCCATTTATGCCCTTTACCCCAGTATCTCTTTTCTTTTCTTGCTGGGGTCTTTCCCATAGAAATATCTAAGAGTTCTGATAGCTTCACAAGTCTCATTAAAGCATTTCCTCTAGATCTAGCAAATCTCTTATAAGGCCACTTGTTATTTTGTTTAGTTCATTTGCGCCAATGTCACCGACCTCACTTCTCAGCAAACGCTTCAAAATCACTTTTGGAGCTTCGTATTCAACTTCTTCAAATACATCCTCTTTATAACGAGAGAGGGAAAGATCATAGTTATTTTCTTTACTGGCAATTTCATCCCTTGGCACCATAAAGCACTTGCGTTCAGCGGTAATCTTTCTATCTTCGCAATCTGCTTCTGCATCACGACTATAATACTTAGTAAGCACATCTTGCACGTCACCAAAACCTTCTTGTTTGGTACGTTTATCATCTAATGAGTAACCATCAGCTTGTAACTCGTAAAACCAAGTGTATTTAGTCGCTGGTTCTGTGACTTTGTCTTTTGCACCCCAGACTTTTGTAAACAGCAATATTGCGGTGCTAACACCAGCGTAAGGCTTAAATACACCGCTAGGTAGAGTAACGACTGCTTTTAAGTCGCAACTGTCAACTAAAATTTTTCGCAGGTCTACGAAGGCTTTACCCGCGCCAAAAAGAACACCTTGTGGAATAACAACGCCAGCAGTACCGCCTTTTTTCAATAAACGATAAATATTTTCTACAAATAACAGTTCGGTTTTTGTTGTGCTAAGGGTTAGGTTTTCGTTGATGTCGCCTTTATCTATGCTGCCGGTAAAAGGCGGGTTAGCCATAATGACGTTATATTCACCTTCTTCGGTATAGCTTTTACTGAGTGTATCTTTGTAGTCGATGTTTGGCTCATTAACACCATGCATCATTAAGTTCATTAAACCTAAGCGCACCATAGTGGCATCGATGTCATAGCCGTGTAGAGAATCTTGTAAGATATTCTGTGCATTTTCAGTAAGACCGGCAGCAACAGATGTACGGATAAAACCGTCTTCATCCGGCGTTAAGTCTTTTGCACCTGCTTTTTTAGCCAAATCAGTTACTATGTATTGATAAGCACCTAATAAGAAGCCACCTGAGCCGCAGGCCGGGTCTGCAATTTTATCACCTAACTTAGGTTGAACTAAATCGGCAACTAATTTTATGATATGACGTGGTGTTCGAAATTGGCCATTTTTACCAGCACTAGCAATTTCTGATAATAAGAACTCGTATACATCACCTTGAATATCTTGGAAGTTATCGGTGTCTTCTAGCATTAATGCAAAGATTTCATCGATAGTTTTTACTGCTTCGACTAATAACGCTGGCTTTGGAATAATAAATACGGCATTACGCATATGGTGGGTAAATTTAGACTCGCCACCATTTAAGTCTTTTAAAAATGGGAAAACCTTGTTTTGAACGTGTTGCAGCATGTCTTCTGCTTGCATGCGTTTAAACTCGCTCCATCGTAAATTACTTTTATCAATGGCATAACGTTTTTCGTCTTCAAGTTTTTTTTGCCACTCTTCATCAGTGTCTGAATCATCTTTACGTGCACGATATTCTGGGGGGATCCATTCGCCAACGAATTTTGATGTATAAGGCTCATCGCTCCATTCTGCATCGGCCTGACTCTTTTGGTCATTATCATCAAGCTTTTTCATAAACAGTAGGTAAGTGATCTGTTCTATAGCGGTTAGTGGGTTGGAGATGCCGCCACTCCAGAACTTATTCCAGAGTTGGTCAATTTTGCCTTTTAGTTCAGGGTTGTTTTGTAACATTTAAATACCTATTGCTTAAGCCGCTAACTGCTGGGTTAGCTGTAAAATTTCGTTGATTTCAGCAGGACTAAACACACCACGAATACCTTGTGGATGAATAATAGTGAACGGAGAATTGATGAGGTCTTTTTTGACGACCTTTTCACGTTCGATAATAAAAGTTTTTAGTAAACTCAAAAATTCTAGTTGTCGGCTGCTGAGGTTTGTATGCTGTTGGTTGAATTTGTCAAAAGCTTCGCTGACGGTTTCAGGAAAGCTCTTTAACGTTTCAATGCCTAAAATGTGGCGAATGAACTCAATAAATTGAGCCTTTCGGTTTTTGTAGACCTGCCTGAGCAGGTCTTCTGTAATATGCGGATGTTCGGCATGCAATATGTCTGCAAGTTTTGCTGCATCAGTGGTGCTTACTGTTTGACCATCACGTATTTGTTGTAAAGTCGGATTAGAAAGCGTCAACTCAGTAATAAGTTGTTCAACCATTTCTTTATAGCGACTGACACTTACGGCCTCATGTTGAGGACCAAATTCAACCATTTCTTTGTTGTGTAGGATATCGGTTAGGTCTAATTCTGTTTGACCTTGTCTTTCGTCCGGTTCACGAAACTTCATTAGTGGACCAAGCTTAGTATTTAGCTGTTCTAGCGACAGGTCGAGCTCATTGAATATTGTGCTGTTCCAAAAGTGATTAAATTGCGCTTCACGAATGATATTTTCTTCTGCTTTAACAAAGTTAACCGACAGAGGCAATTCACTTATTTGAGCTACTATGCCTTCTTGCAGCACCTCAGCCTTTTGTTGCTCGTCATTGAGCTTGGCTAGGGAGTATTCGGCTAAGTCACGTTCGAAACGCATCGCTTTAAAGTCTAGCTCTGATAATATTCTGAATAATGGCTTTATTTCAGCTCTTAAAAAACCCATTTTTTCATGAGTGAGCTTTATCCAAAAGTTATCGTCGTCGACTTTGGCTAATGAAGCTGAAGCTTCGTTTATTACCACTGAATTTTTTGGCAGTAAATTTATAAGTTCACGCAGCTTTATTACTTCTCTTTCGGCTACTTCAGCTTCACCAATATCATTAGCTTTTTCAATTTTATCGAGTTTAATTCCGACAAGCTTAACCGGTAAAGGTAGCTGTGGCTTTAGCTCCTTTCCTTTTGGATTGAGTTTGAAGTACTCGAAGTTATCCCAACAGTCGAGGATAAGAAATACGTCTTTTTCTGTACACCATGGTTTTATTTTTTTAGGTTCTAAAAGACGTGTGCCTCGGCCAATCATTTGCCAGAACTTTGTGTATGAGTAAACAGGTTTGGCAAAAACAAGATTGACTAGCTCGCGTATATCAATACCTGTATCAAGCATGTCAACACTAATTGCCACACGAGGCATATCGTTGTTGGTGAATTGGTCTAGCAAACCACCTTTGCCATAAACCCTAGGATCTTCTGATACTAAAACCTTAGCAAGCTCGCCATTATATTCGGGATATAGTTTGTCGAATATTTCTTCAATTCTTCTAGCATGTGCTTTTGAACCACAAAAGAAAATAGTTTTGCCTGGTAACACTCCATCAGAATCTTTAATGGACTCTTCCATAAATTCTTTAACGATGAGGGTGTTTGTGCCTTTGTTTATGACTTGTTTTTCTAATTGGGTACCTTCGAAGTTAATTTCTTCTACATCCTTACCTTCAAGGATCAGACGCTTTTGATCTTCTAATGATATTGTCCGTTTACTAATTCCTTCAATTTGGAATTTTGTCTGGATCTTCATTACTTGGAAGTTACTTAAAAACGGTGGTGTGTTGTTTACCGCTTCTTCGTAGGTATATGCAAATGACGGAAGGCCATCTTCACAATAGAACAGTTGAAATGTGTTGTGATCAATAACATCAGTAGGTGTAGCGGTTAGACCAAGTGTAATAGTTTTAAAGTAATCTAGTACTTCTTTATAGGTGTTATATATAGAGCGGTGGCTTTCATCAACCACTATTAAATCAAAGAAATGTGGAGATAAATGTTGAGACTCATCACGTATGATATTTAGCATTGTAGGATAAGTTGAAACATATATCCTACGGTCTTTTGCTATTAGTTTCTCACCTTCGTTTGGCCAGCGTGGCTCATTAGGTAAATGTTCTTTAAAAGCTTCAATGCCTTGTTCACGCAATGCAATTCTATCCACTAGGAAAAGGACTTTTTCTGCATGCTTAGCTCGCATGAGAGCATCAACTAAAGCAATACATGTACGAGTTTTACCTGTACCTGTAGCCATAACTAACAAGAAGTCGCGTTGTTTTTTATCAATTCCCTCTAGAACAGAGCGAATTGCACGAAGTTGGTAATCTCTGCCTGCAATTTCTGTATCGATTAGCTCTTGAGTGAGCTTTTTCTTGTTTCTACGAATATATTGGAAACGTTCTAAGTCATCTATTGTTGGGTATCCAACAACTTTTCGAGGTGGAGCGTTTTCTAAATCCCAAAAATATATGTCGTGGCCATTTGTATAGAAGCAGAAAGGTAGTTCGCCACCTCGTTGTTTCTGAATGTTATAGCAATACTGTTTTGCCTGTTCACGGCCAAGTGCAGCGTCTTTACTGGATTTCTTGGCTTCAACAACAGCTAATGGCTTACCATTTTTTGCGAGTAATACGTAGTCACTGAATTGGTGACCTTGATAAGGCGTTTGAGGCTCTTTAATGCCTTCAGGGAGATCAACAAGGATGTCAAACTCATGAACAACTTTCGTTGGATCCTTCACATCCCAACCGGATTGCCCAAGTTGTTTGTCAATTATCACGATTCGAGTTTGCGCTTCTGTTTTTGTCATCCTTTACCCCCCAAGCTTCAAAAAAACTCTTCGTCAATTTTTTGGTACGATACCGGTTTATGTCTGCTGCCGAAGATGTGCCGTTACACTAGCTTGGTTAGTTTTTTACCGTTGATAGGTGACGAAACGAAATGTGTTATTTTAGCCAGCTTCCTATAACCTATCTCTAGTTTGAGGTCGAATTTAGTCCACTATTCAGAAACAGGTCTAATGATATTTTGATTTACCATTTAGGATTGAGAGATTACGTTAAAAATGCCTTAGCAGCAATGATCTAGGTATAGAGATACAAAGTAATCCCATTTCATGCTAAAAAGCTAACACGTATATTAAAGAAACTTATCTAACTAATACAATATGGAGAAAATTTCCGTCCTAAAACGCTAATTAACCTACAGATTAGATTTATTCCAATGTCTTTTAACGGTGGCAATTCCCAAACCTAATACTTCAGCAGCTTTAGATTGAGATAGGCCCTCTGTTTTCTTTGCTTGTACAGAAACTGTGGTGGCGTGAGCTTGTGGCCTGCCCAGCTTTTTGCCTTGAGCCTTAGCTCGCTCAAGTCCTTCTTTTGTTCGCTCTCTGATCCGATTCCGCTCGAACTCGGCAAAGGCAGAAAACATCTGTAGCATCAGCTTGCCCTCAGCACTTGATAGATCGACTACGGGGAGATCAAGGCAAACAACCTTTATACCTTTTTCGGTAAGCAAGTTAATAGTGTTCTGTACGTCGATGTTATCTCGACCTAATCGGTCTAGTTTTAAGACCACCATCATATCGCCACGTTCCATCTGGTGATTGATAAGCATCTTAAACTTCTCACGCTTCATCGCTTCAACAGAACCAGAGATTGTTTCACTGATAGTGCGAGCATGATTCACCTCATACCCTTTTTGCCTGATAGCAATAATTTGATTCTCTGTGGTTTGCTCTGTCGTAGAAACACGACAATAGGAAAAGATACGCATTGGTTACTCACTTTATGGAAGGTATCAAATATAGGGGTATCATATAATTAAGGTACCATAAAAGATAGACCCTAATTTTATGACACCGATATTAAATAGGTAAAGCTGGTATCAATATACGAATGTTTATTGATACCAGCTTTGAGATAATGAAGTTTACTTATTTAGCATCTTCATCATGGTTTGTTGAATTAACGCTTCCATGTCAGGTGATGCCTCCACTCGAGGTTTAGCTAACGTTTTTAACAGCTCTTCCTGCCTATAATCAGGCACATCACCGTAACTATAAAAACTGGTCAACACGCTTTCATGCCCTAAATTTTGGCTCCATGCTTTAAACTCTTCAGGCGTTCGGCAAAGGTTCTCACCTAGCCTTACCAAAGTATTACGGAAACTGTGAGGGTTAAAGTAAGGCAAGCCAACAGCTTCAAAGGCATGTTTAAAGCTCTTGCGGATTGGGCTTGCATTACTCCAACTCTCCTTAAGCAATCCTACAGCTGTGAATTGTTGATTGTCGTTGTGTGCCAGCTTCGTCTTAGGAAACAACGGATCATTAGGAGTATACCCAAGCTCTCCAGTCAAACACTCAACCCACTCTGCCAAAATTTTTGATGGCAGCTCTCCCACGGGAAAAAAGTAAGTGACAAACGTTTTACTAAACTTGGTCTTAACTTCCCTAGCATCTTGATAGAAGCTTTGTTCAGCAAGATCAACGTGCTTGATCTTAACCGAAGCAACCGCCCCATCTCTTGCACCAGTTAGGAGAACAAAGGCAAGTAATGCTCTATCACGCATTTCGAATAATGTTTCACAAGGCATCGCTTCCAAGGTCTGCATTATTTGCTCGACCGTTGCTACGTTTCTTTTACGCTTGGTATTTGCAATACGGGTATCTTTTTCAGAGAGATTGAAATACTCAATATCGCTATAGTTAATTTTTGCTCCATAGCCTTTTTGCGTTACCAGAAATTGGAAGAAACCTTTCAAGTGTCTCATGGCCGTAAGTACCGTGGCTTTGCTCAATTTATCACCTGTAGCCACTGACTTTTTAGAAAGAAGTTGCTTCTTAAAAGCGATTGCATGCTTAGCCCGAAATTTTTTAAAGTCTAAGAAATTTGTTGCCTCGTCAAACCGATTAATCGATCTCAGTACACCATCAATCGTAGAGTCATCTAGCTGTTTTGCTTCTCTCAAATACTTTGCGTATTCGTATATAATTCGGGTGTTTTTCGCACTATTTTTTTTCATCATTAAATACCTTAGCTAAAGGATAATTTAAGGGCTTTTGACCTATCAGGATTAAGTGCTTTTCAGCTATCGGTAATTTCCCTCCAAGATCTGTCCAAATTTGGTTAACATCACACCAAGAAACATACTTATTTGCCCGCTTTCCACACTCACCACAGCGGCCTGTCATTTGCGCCATGCCTGCAGGCTTTGCTATAAACTCAAGCGAATTTATACTTGGTTTTTTGGGGCTTTTGCACTTGAAGCAGGGCACCTCTTTAAGCTCACATCGATACAGATATGTTTTACGCTTCTGTTTTAAATACAACTTCAAGTCAGCACCTTGAATTAGTAAAGGACGTGTTTCGTCGATAACTGGCAAGCCAGCATGAATCCAATTACGTACAGTTTTAGGGTGAGATCCCAATGTTTCGCTAGCTTCATCAACGGTGTAGCTGCGATGGATTTTAATTCGGTTAGGATTAAAACGCTTACTCATTATTAGCCGCCTTAGATGCTGTAATGCGATCATCAAGCCATTGCTCAATGTCTGATTCAAGCCAACCGACCGCACGATCACCTATTGAAATACTTGCGGGGAATCTCCCCTTTGAAATACGTAAGTAGATAGTGCTGCGTGATAAACCAACCTTCGCTATAACTTCAGGTAAACGCATAACTTTTTGGAACATAAAAAAACCTCTTAGCTGTTAATAGGACAGCGAAGAGGTTATGCAAAAGAGAGGCGCAGAAAACGCAACTGCGGAAAGCAAAAACGCAATTGCGTTTTTATTTTGCTATGAATCAGTTAGGTCGTATCAACTTTTAATCTCACGCACCTCTTTGATTATTTTTAGAATGGTTTTCTCCGATATTGACATACCAGCCTTATCGGCCATTAGTTTAATTGGAGATGTGAGACCTTTAAGGAAAGGGTTTATCCCCTGCTCTTCTAACAATACACTGATGAGAATAAGGTACGAGTTTCGTTCTCTTGTGCCCAATGGCTTTTCGGTTTTGGCGAGATCTATATGTTCTTCATCTAGCGATTCCACAAAACGTGTTAGCTCATTTTTTCTAATGACAAATTGACAACTATGATCTTCAAGAGTAATCGAATCTTCAAACATCTCATCATCAGTAAGCCCAACTTGCATGATGTCAGACAGATGTCCTAAGGAATCGATTTCAGCTCTGCTTAAGTATTCTGATACATCATCACAATTTAAAAAGTCATCTATTGTTAGGCCTTTAGGGTGTAAAAAACTCTCCAATTCTTGTTCCAACATCACCATGTTTTCAAGTGTTGGCGGAGGTAAGAGGCTAATTTGAAGTTTACAGATCAACCCTTCTCGCTTTAGAAAGATCCCTGTTACTGGAGCAACTAATGGCTCTGGTCCACCAACCTCTTTTTGATAAAGCTGCTCAACATCTAAAGTCTCCATCCCAATCATGGCCAAATCCCAAATACCATCGATTAGATGCACTTTGTCGTTAAATACAAGCCACTTATTGTCTTCAACCTCCAAGAAATCATCTAAGGAAATTAGATATTCTTCATCTAAAGCCTCGTTCGTCACCAAGTCATACGCTACTGGATGGCCGTTATTGTCGATATATGGTTGAGTTATAAACTGCCCGTTTAGTGCATATGCCTGATTAAGCAATCGAACTGACAAGGTTAGTTGCTTTTCTAGTGCAAACATATATATATCAGTTAAAGAGACTTGCTCTTCCAGAGAAGATGACAAGTAATTAGCTGCCTCTCCCAACGTGAAAAACTTCTTTAATTTAAATGTTTTACTCATTTAAGTTTACTTTAAACCTATGTTCCAGCAGCAATTGAAACTAAAATTTTCCATTAGGCCAATATATAAAAAAAACCAATGCAAAAAATAACTTTATGCTGCCATGACAGAATATGGCGGAAAGTATCGTAACCAATAAGAAAACGCGAATTTATTTGATAAAACTGATAGCTACATGCTTGTCGTCTCGACAATGTACCCGACCAAGAGCAGTGCCTCTACGGCAATTTAATGTTGTCATTTGCTTGGGACGCTAAACTGGAGAAACAAGAGAAACAGGAGCTTTCTAGCATTTACTTGAGGTAATGATTCATGCTTCAGCAACAATCATTTTCAACTCAAAAAAACTAGGTAGGCATGCCATTGTTACGAAGGATGCTGTCAGCAGGTATACCGAAGATATAGGGGCTAATCTAGCCATCAAACTACATGAAAGTTGGTCTCCGAATATTTGTTTTTCCTATTAGCGTTAAAGCTTGGATCTAGGTTGAGGTTTGCATCTATGAGCTCACCAGTTCCAAGGCAATCATATAAATCTCTTAGCAACGCTTTCGCTTGAGGTAAATATACGTAGCGAAATTCAGTACTTGGATAAATTTCTATATATTTTTTGACTAACTCCCCTATGCTAATACCCACCTGCTCTATCTCTTGCCACTGCATTCCATCTTTCGTACCAGAGCAATGAAGGTAGTTTATATAGATACCTAAATTTTCAATCTGTTCTTGATCTAACACTTCATCAAAAATCACTCCTTCAATAACGCTTTCACAAGTCACTAGCTCATTGGGAGATTTTTTTATATTTAGTTCAGCCCTCAGGTTATTTTGATTTATCACTTTGTTTTTCAGCAACTCTTGATACTTATTCAACTGAATATTTAGTAACCGGTCTAGCTCGCTCAAGCGCGCTTCCTTTTCTAAATGCGCAACTTGTCCTTCAAGTGCAAGACGACTTTTTTCTGCTTCTTCTTTGGTTGCTGTTAGCTCTTCTCTTGTTAACCTCAATTCTTTCATCTGCAGACGTATAGACCAAATGAGTAAACTAACAGTGGCAAAGCCCAAGATTGGGTTGAGCGTACCACCGATAAAATCACCAAACTGCGCAAAGGTTTCCTGTGTACCTAAGGAGCCTTTGAACTGAAAGAAATATAAAACCAAAATACCAATTGCTGCAAATACAACAACTATCATAGAAGCCTTCAGCAAGCTTGGAAATATATCTTTTTGATTCCTATTAGGGTTAACAGGTTGATTTGAAACTCGACCATTTTTATCACTCATATCAAATTAACCTTCAGTAGCATTAGCTGTAAAATCGTGTAAGCAATTAGCGAAAGCATCTTTCTCGCCTGTAGTATTTATCCAACCAGCACTAATACTCTCATTTAGTACAACTTTGCCATCGTTAAACACATCTGCACTCACCAAAAGATAATTAAAACTACCGGTATAAGTTTCTACTCTATAACCATTAGCACGGTTGAATTGTCGAACCTCGAAATTTGTTATACCGGAATGAGACTGTTGAAAGCCATCAGATAAACAATCAACAAAAAATTCAATCTTGTCTATCGGTATGTTGCCCAATGAAACGACAAAAAAGTCATCTTTATCACTACGGGTTGGCGCTGAGCACGCCGAAAGGAATAACAAAGCAAACAAAAGGAAAGAGAGCTGTTTCACAAATACACATCCATATGAGATTTTCATACACAATATCATTTTAGAACAATTAACCATAATCAATTATTAATCAAAGAGCTAAGCAGATAATAACTTTTTAAACGACCTCTCGTAATCACCAAAACCAGAATCCATTAGGCTTTGCTGGTGATAATCAAGCCATAGGGCAATTGCGTTATCTATCCCGAATTGACCTTCGTTCAAAGCTTGTGAGTAAAACGCAGGACTTGTAGTGAGCTTTTCTGCGTTAAACCTTTTACCTTTAATTTCTGTCAGATCCAGCTGACTATCAGGCACATATTTAAGGGAAGTGACTTTACTAAAGACTCTAGGATTAATGTGACGTCCTGATACATAACAATTACGCTTCCAGGCTTGCGCTATACATGCGGCAATATCAGCTCTACATTTCCAGTAACCATAAACCCACAATTCGCAGAAATGATAGCGGTAAATAGCTTCTTCTCCGAGCTCACCGATCTGCTCTCTCATTAAAATTAATGTATCGTATTCATCAGTCGTGTACTTCGTTGTTAACAACCAGCCATCGACTTTACTTCCACCAGCAGCGGGCAACAAGGAGTCCATCCAGTCACCAAACAACTTTGGCTGTTTGTAAAAGTGCCTAAGCTCATACAACTCATCAGTACCACCTTCCAACCACTCCAGTTTTATGCCAAAGAGCATTGCGGCAGCTTGCAACAAATTGCAATCTAACGCCTTCAGAAGTTCGGTCTCATCTTCAACTTGATGAATAGTAAGTTTATAGCCAAAAATACGAGGGATTTGCCCCCTGGCTATTCCATGCGCTTCAAAAAGTCTAATAAAGCGCTGTGCGGTATTAGTAACGATACGCTCAGGGTTACGCCACTTTTTGAACCTATCTCTCAATGAGAAAAATGCTTCGATATCACCTAATCCAACCATGAATAACTTTCCTTATCATATTTAGCCAATCTTGGAGCACTGTATATCCACCATCATATTTCATAATCAACTAGTAATGCAGCCTTATTTTATCGAGTACTATATCCTCGCATTATGCTCAGTAAATCAAGTAGGTCTTAAAGCTTATCTCATCATAATAAGCCGCCTAAATTTACCTAGCAGGGGTTGTTCCAGAGATTGAAAACGTGTAAAAGTACAACTACAAATACTTTTAAAACATAGCCTTACTAGTGGATGACCACATGACGAAAAGTGCGATAGCTCGACTGATTCAGGGGGATAAACTAAACAACAAACAACTGTGTGATACGTTTGGCTGCAGCCCTCAAGGCGGTATGAGAAAGTCTAACTCTACTCATTCACTCGTTATAGTTTCAAACCACATCAAATCTATTTACGATGATAGATGGGACATAGATACACTGCATTATACAGGGATGGGCACTAAGGGCGATCAAAGCCTAAACTTCGCTCAAAATAAAACACTTAAAAACTCTGAAACAAATGGCATATCCGTTCACCTTTTTGAAGTGTTTCGAGATCAAGAATATACCTACACTGGCGAAGTGATCCTAGTCGATGATCCATACACCGAACAACAACCTGATCAAGATGGTAATCTTCGCCAAGTCTATGTTTTCCCCCTTCAACTTAAATCTAAATTTCATAGCATTCTAGCCGAAGATAAACTGCACGTTTATGAAGTAAAACAGAAGAAAGCTAAGAGGCTTAGCATAGAGGAACTAGCTAAACGTGCGACTCAATCGACTCGCAAGGTTAGTTCTTCACTTCAAACCACCACTACCTATGACCGAAATATTTGGGTCGCTGAATATACAAAAAGATTAGCCAACGGAATATGTCAGCTGTGCCATCAACCTGCACCTTTTAATAACCAAAAAGGTGAGCCTTATCTTGAAACCCATCATATTGTATGGCTATCTCGCAATGGTATCGATACTCCAGAAAATACTGTTGCACTATGCCCTAATTGTCATAAAAAAATGCATGTGCTCGACTCAGCAAACGATGTAGCATTGCTCACCAACCGAGTAAGAAAGCTTTTAAACACCTAGAGAGTATATGAAGAAACAAATCGAAGTCGTAGCGGCCATTATTCAACGTGATGGCAAATACCTTACAGTTCAGCGTGGACCCGCAGCTTTAGATTACATAAGCCACAAATGGGAGTTTCCAGGTGGAAAGGTTGAAGCCGGTGAATCTCTTGAGGCGGCTATTGAGCGAGAATTGCAAGAGGAGCTCAAAATAAGTGTAAGCGAGCTGAAGTTACTCACTACCGTAAATCACGAATACCCCGACTTTCATATCACTATGCACTGTTTCCTTTGCCACTTAGAAACGAAGGATGTCACGCTCACTGAGCATATTGACTCGCGTTGGCTCAACAGTACTGAGCTTTGGGATGTTGATTGGGCAGCAGCGGATATCCCCGCCGTAAAGAAATTAACTTAAATAGGGTTATGTAATGATTTTGAGCCAATCTGGTTGGGCTGGAACATGGGGAGACTTTTTAAGTATCCCACAAGACCGTTTCATCAGTGCACTAAGAAGCTTCTATGCCGGGCTCCCCTGGACTAAAGAGCTATCTCCTAGCCAAGAGCATGCCTGGCACATTGAATATGATGTAATGCAGGCAACATTAACCAAAGTCATTACAGATACCAATATTGACTCAAATTTATGCTGGATAGCGTTCGAGCAAGAATTAGTAGGTGAAGGCGGAAAACGTGCTGCGGATGTTAATATCGTTTTGCCCACAGGGGACCTATTCGTTGTAGAGTTCAAGCACAAAACAGCAGCTAGCCAGCAAGAAGTCACTCGGGCGCTGTTTGATTTACAAACCATGATTAAGTTTCACAGTGAGTCCCATCAGTTGGCCGGACACTGTTATCTTGCACTCACAAGGAATGATGCACACAGCTTCGAACATGAAAGCGTCGTTTGTGATATCACCACCGATAGCATTCTTCCTAAATTGACCAAAAAACTGTGTGATTCACTTACAACACAAAATATTAATAAATACGATGTTATCAAGTGGCAGCAAGGATCAATTAATCGCCAACCCAGTATCATTCACGGCACAGTCAGAGTCTTTTTTGATAATGACATCCCTAACCTAAAAACTGATACCGGAAAAAGTATAGAGCAAGCTAGAGAGCACCTAGTTAAGCTATATCAGCATGCCAAGGACAATCAACGGCGTTACCTAGTGGTCATTAATGGACGACCAGGCGCAGGTAAAACACTGCTAGGTATGAGTGTTGTTGCTGATCTAGTGACAATGTACGGAGCCGAAACATGCAAGCCCTTATTCTTATCAGGCAACAGACCATTGGTAGAAGTGCTCCAACACACTTTAGACTTCTACGGCAAACACTCCCAAAAAGAATTACAGATAGATGGACGTAGTGTAATTCAGCACTTAATCAACTTTAAAAAATCTATTCAAAAACAAGTTAGAGAAGAGAACTTTGTCGTTTTTGATGAAGCTCAACGGGCTTGGGAAACTGTGGGCGGTGGAAGCCAGGCATCTGAACTGGACGTATTTTGTAGCTGGTTAGCACAAAAGGAATATGGTGTCCTGGTACTGCTGGTGGGAGATGGTCAAGCTATACATAATAATGAAATGTCTCTTGAAAACATGATGACCTCACTAGGTCATGCTATTCAGCCATTACGAGAGCGAATCACTCCAATTATGCCAGCTATACACGCTCATTTAGTTGAAGGAATCAAACCAAAAATAAGAGATAAGTTTTACTTAAAGACTCCCATTAGACAAAACTATACCGACGATCTTGATAGCTGGATTGAAGCTGTACTCAATGGCAACAGCAAGACGGCCTATGACATAGCAAAACCAATGCGTAATAATTACCCTCTTCGAATTACCACCAGCAAAGCAGCTGGTGATGAATTTGCGCAATCACTGCAATCTACACTGCACGAAGACAACGCAAAAATTGATGCCTTTAGAATCGGGTGGTTAAAATCGAGTAAGTACGATAAAAACAACACCGATATCGCCGAGTTAAAAGGTAATGTAGGCCCCTGGTACGTTGATGCACCTAACTCTCCAGATTCTTGCTGCCAACTACAAACCGCTTGCACAGAGTTCTCCTGCCAAGGTTTAGAGCTATCTATCGGCCTTTTTGAATGGGGACCAGATCTCCACTACCGAAACGGAGTTATGCAGTTATCACCGAACAAAGTTTATCGTAGGAAGTATGATGATTATACCTATGGCAGCTATCGAGTTTTGTTAAGCCGTGGTCGCACCGGACTGGTGGTTAAGTGCAACGATCAAGAGACATATCAATACTTGGTCAGTTGTGGGATGGAAGAGCTCCACATATAATATGTAATTATCTCCTGGACAGAGCCTTCTTTGAGCATTTAATTAATTTTAGTACCATAAAATTAACAGTAGTATGGTAGTTTCTTATTTTCGATTCGCTAGCCAAACTATCTGTTTTGGTTAGCGAATCGAAAACGAAACGAAACTTTGATTTAAGGGATTTCTTGAGTGTAAAACTGACAATGAGGCAATGCTAATCCAAGCAAAAACTTATCAGTTGTTTCAACGGATAAGACCCCATCAGACATGCTTGCAATTGTTTCACCGGCCAAAGAAGTTGCAGCCTCTTGAGGCTCCAAATAGCAGTATTGCTCCAATGGTTCAACTAAATTATCTGGAAGATAATTCTTACCCGTTACAACATACTCTCCAGTTTCGATCTGACTTCTCAAAAAAACGGTAAAACTAGTATCTATGACTTTATCAGGGTCAGTATTTGCCTTAGCAATTTCTTTCAATGACTGGCTTGTTTGTTTGTCAAAGCTTTGCACAATTGATGGAGGCGGCGTACTGAAAAAAAACAACCAGTAAATAACTACTACCATCAATACTACGATTGCAATACTAGAGGTTATTAACAAGCCAATCATAGATTTATTCAAGGTTCGTTGAGAAGAGTATAACCTTGATAACTCACCTCTTTTATCTACTTCAACATCAATTGCATCATTCACTGCTGAGAAATTTGATGTACTAAATGCCTTCTTAGGCTTCAAAACATCCATACTTATGCAACACCTTGCTTTTTATTATCAGAGAAATTGCTATTGGTTATATTTATCAGTGTTTTATCATCAGTATACAAAGGAACATGTACGATCTCTTTTTTGATAACCTCTACAGGAATATCTCTGAATACAACCTTCTCTACGGGTACCTCTTTGATCACTTCTTTAATCGTTGTCTTATATACAGGTTCTCTTGTCATTTTACGTCTATATGTAATATAACGCCTAAAGGTCATGAATAATTTAATTAGCGAATTTCTAATGCCTTTTGCACTTGGGGAACGTTCTCCTCTTTCAGGGATCGTTTTATCCCTTATAACCAATGAAGCTAGGGCTAATATGATTCCAGTAAAGGCGATTAGCAAAGCTAAAGAACCAAACCAAATGCTAGCAACAGTCATCACATCTTTTCGCCTAACATCAGCAGCACTTTCGATCCCCCAGAACCATTGAGCCATTCTGTAAACTTGATTATCGCCCACTTTCACATTAATTTGATTTCTTAGCTCGACTCTCTTGTTCTCGAGATCTAAAATTAACTTATCAATATCTGATATCACCTGACTGTTATTAGCCAGTTTTTCATAATCAGCCTTCCGTACAACCTTATTCTCGTCCTGTTGAAGCTGAAATTGCTCTTCTGTATCGAGTAGCTCTTTTTGATGCTTTACAACAATAGCCTCTATGTCTTTCTCTCGGCTGCCTACGCTTTTGCTAATTTCAACATTCAGCTTTTTAATCTCAGAATTAATAGCACTAATGCGAGTTTCAAATGCGTTTCGGATATCGCTAGAAGCCCTTTGCTGTTCGTTTCGCATTGTTGTTTGCTGACTAGTCGCGTTTAGCCCATTTAGCTTATTACGTAACTCTTCAACTATCTTGCTCTTTTTCTCTATTTTAGCGTTCCATTCTCTTTTTACTGAGCTTGAAGTAAAGAATGCGTCATCAATCTCGACTTTTGCTTCTTCTTGCATCTTTTTCAAAATGAGCTGTTCAGAAGTAAGCTGACTCTGTAATGTTCGCCTCTGGGTAGATAATTCCGTAGATGCATTCTGAATAGCAAAAGATTGCTGCTCCGCTAATCTAGTGCTCTCTTCCTTGCGTTCTTGATATACGACAGCTAACTCTGACTGTTTAGCCTCGACTTGTTGTCTAAGCGAGGTAACAAACTCCGTTTGAATACTCGCTCTAAGGCTCTGAATTCTATCTTGAATGACTAAAGACTGACTTTGACGTTGCTCAGAAATTTTAGAATGCCTTTCGTTATACTCCCTCTCAATTAACTCAGACGTAAGGTTAGCTAGTTTCTCGCGTCGTTCAATTTGCGGAGGAAGGCGCTCTTCGACATTGACTAACTCTTTCTTGTATTTATCAATACTAAAAATTAAAGACTGAAAATTTCGTTCAAAACCGTTCATTGCACTTTCGAATGTTATTAAAGCAATAAAAAGTAAACTGAAACCAAATACAACTTTCCATAACACTCGAGAGGTATGATAAAAAGCTTCTACAAAAGGAATTTTTGTTGCTTCGACAACTGCAACCATTAAGAAAGGAACCGCTGCAATGAATACATTGGTATAATCACCAAATCCCATTTTACCATTTTGATACAGTTGCACTTCAGTGAAACTAGTTACCATTGACATTAAAGCAATAGCGACCCCCATTAGGACTGCAAAAACTTCAATGACCCAAGCAAATCTATATAAGAACCTTCCTACAGTTTCTCTTTCAGGTGAAACCTCTCTAGCTTGAAAATTGGTCTGATTCAATACTATTCCTTCAGTGCTATTAGCATTCATTTTCTACTCTGATATTTTAATATTCGGTTGATAAAAACAATAATGTGATAGAGTATAAACACACAATTAATTAAATTGCCTCCAATAAGTCATCCTGATGCTCAGTATCTATATGAAAACTGCTTTATGTCACATGATAGTATTATTCTTAGTGGGTTGCTCAAGCGGAAATATTAGAACGGGCCAATCTAATGAAGAGAGTGATAGTTCAAATGAAGTATCAACTAATATTAATCCTAATAAGGAAGTACTAGGTAAAGCATCCCCTCAGAAAGTTGAACCAACAGAGCTATCTTCTCCCCAATATAAGAGGAAGTATCCACTAGGAGACATGATACATAAAACCTCAAAGGAACACTCTACCCCACTGATAACACCTAAAGAAGAAAGTAAATCGGCATTAATTATTGATGTTCCCTCCCCTATAAAACCTATTAAAAAACAGAAAAATAGTAGCTCTCAAGAATCTAGAGAAGAATCAATTACCGACGTAATTCCCGAGCTAAACGGGTCAGCCATAGAAGAGCAAAAACTACCGTCCCCTCCCCCCAGTAACAAAGAAGACCCACTCAACAACATATCAGGGCCTCAAACAGATAGTACAGCACAAGAAGCAGCGGCAGGATCACCAATTAGCGCACAGCCAAATGAAGCATTACCAATACCACTCAAAAAAGACATGGAAGAAAATGTAAAAAACAAAAGCACCAAAAAGTGGAATATACAGCGAAGAGTTTCATCAAATAAAAAAATCAAAAAGTAAATTCACCTATATTCACTTACTATGGGATGTAAATAAGCTAAAGGTTATTAAGCAGAAGAAAAACTAACCAATTTAGTTAAAAGAGTGAAACTACCAAATTAAACACTTAGAACAAGATTTTTCAAGGCTATAACCCTTGTGCTTACCAATTCTTGGAAAATCATTTAACTATTTTCAAACATTATTCCCTCCACCACACTAAAGTAACACTTAACGTAACACCTAGAGCAACAAGACCAGCAAAACACACGTAAATACAACCAATTAAACCATAACCAAGAGCCCCGCCGCCTCCACCAATACTAGGTTAGCAATAACCTTCAAAGGCCGCTAAACCCTTACCAGACGGGTTTAGCGGCTTTTTTGTATCTGCAACTTTTCCACACAAATAATTGATACCACCAATTTTAGACACAAAAAAACCTGCACTGGGCAGGTTTTCTGTACATTCAAGCAGTTCTAGCTGCTTGGCAGTTCGATTAGTTCTGTTTTTTAACGAACTTAGACTTAAGCATCATTGGGCCGTGACCATCAACTTTACAGTCAATATCGTGGTCGCCATCAACAAAACGCTTAATAACCGCTTTAGTACCTACTTTAAGTACTAACGAAGAACCCTTAACTTTAAGGTCTTTGATTAGCGTTACTTTGTCTTCTTCAGCCAATAAGTTGCCAACGGCATCCTTTAAGATGATTGCGTCTGGATCCACGATAACTTCGTTTGGATTCCATTCATGAGCACATTCAGGGCAAACTAAGTTTGAGCCATCTTCGTATACGTAGATTGACTCACATTTTGGGCATGGTGGGATAGCGCTCATGGCATTTTCTCTTTAATAAATTATTTGTTGAATCCTATTAATACGTCACACCTAAAGCTGACGATTAAACGACTCACCTTTAAAGACACATTATAATAAAAATTTCGAATATCAGCTAGGCTCAAAAATTAGTCTTGTGAACAGGCCGCATTTTACATATGACATAGTTCGATCAAGTTAACAAAACCACCAAAAACAGATTGATTTACGTTCAACTTATCTAGCTCTAGTTGTTTTTTCAACGCGTGCAAACCACTGCCAACGATTCTGCTCACAGCAAATGATAGATATTGATGTAGCTCTCACCGAATGTGACAACATTCGATTAGCGCCATAATCTGAACTTGGATTGCTAGAGATGGCTTAAAGCGCACACGTCTCTTTCTAGCTTCGACAGTTAGCAAGCCTGAGATAAATACACGAAAGGAGCGTTTTGAACAGAAGTAACTCAAACAGAAAACAAAAAAGGCTTACTAAAAAAGTAAGCCTTGGGAATGAGTGAAAAGCGCGTCGGGGTTAGCCATTACATACAACAACTCAGGGTTATGCTACATCCCTCGTTGACCGCGCTGTAAGCCCAGAAACTACACGGTTGCTACTCTTAGAGCCATGACCTCACACCTACATATTAGCTAACGTCTGCATTTACTTTACACACACTTTACACACACTACATACTCTCATAAATGCTTAGCTAATAGACTTACTACTTACAAAATAGTCACTGTCTAAGATACGCTTTTCATTATTCAGTATAGCCGATTTTCGCCCAGCCACAGGGCTGACAGTCAATATTTACCACTAATTCCCCCCTATTTCAGATGGGGCGAAAATAGCTTATTGTTTTAATAGGCTTTCAGCTTGTTAGCGCTCTCAAATATTATTTTAATGAAATACTAAACGGGTTTAAAAGCATTGACTCAAGCGCGTTTACGCTTAGCTCGAAGGAGCAGAGATTCTAACTGAAGCCTTACCGTTTAAGCACTATGTTCAAACCTCTCAGACGGTCAACAATAACAACAACGGAATCAATTGAAACTTATCCCATAAGGTAGTTACTTAATGCTGAACCCTTGGCTATTAATATACGCTCGCATAAATGGCCTCGACTCTTTATTCAGTGTCGATGTGATCTGTTCTGACCAAGAAACATGTTTATTATTGCTACTTCTAGCAGCGTAGTACTCTCTAACATGTTGATCATAAATGGCGAGTATTGCCTTATCCATCGCTTGATAGCGATCTTGATGCACCACAATACTCAGCGGTAAACGAGGTTTGACTTCAGGCACATTGGCCGGATATCCCAAGCACATGCCAAATAAAGGCATCACGTTTTTAGGCAGACCTAAAAGTGCTGTCACCTGCTCAGGATCATTGCGGATCCCACCAATGTATACGCCTCCTAACCCCAAAGATTCGGCTGCAATGATGGCATTTTGTGCCATTAAACCGGTATCGATAGCCCCTATCAAAGTTTGCTCTGTAAAGCCTAATTGTGCATCGGGATGTACTTGGTGATGGCGATTAAAATCAGCACAGAACACTAAAAACTCAGCTGCCGACTCGACATAACTTTGTCCACCTGCGAGCTTGGCTAACAGCGCCCGAACCTCTGGAGCACTCACACGTATAATGCTGGAGCATTGAATAAAACTTGAGCTAGAGGCGGCATTGGCACAACGTAAAATCTGCTCAAGCTTTGGCGCTTCGATAGCCTGTTCCGTGAAATGCCTAATCGATCGGTGCTGTATAATTGTTGCTATGGTCTGATTCATATTCAGTTGGTTCTCTTATGTTCACAAGACTTAGCCAAGCAGCTACTCTCGCTGGTAATGAAAAAGGTTTTATATTCAATAAGTAGCTGTATTAACTACGCCATATACGACTTAACTAAAACCTAAAACAGTAGAAAAAAACATCGATTTGGTAACAGATACATCAAAAGCTTAACTAAAATTAAATGTAATTCATAATTATTGACCCAACAGGCACTTGAGGAATAGGTTAGTCATTATGGAACGGAGATCACATTCTGCCATCTCGGTCAGCCATTTTTAGTCATGGAGTATTCTGATGCGAAACCTCGAATTATTTAGTACTGCCTCTATCGATCACCTTATGTGGTCAACCAAAGAGTATGAAACCAATCTCAACGAGTCAGCCCTGACTATCTTTACTGATTTTGATCACACTCAACCTATGGTTGTAGACGCCTCGACGACTGCAATTAATACCGCTGAGATTATGGAGAAAACCCATGCCTTTATGCGACTAGTTGTAGATAAAGATAATAAATTTCTAGGAGTCATTAGCAAGCATGAACTGTCCCCACACAGGATGATGAAACTTGCTGCGAAACACTCAATGCATATTAATGAGCTGCAAGTTACCGATATGATGGTAGCGCGTGACGATTTAATGGCTCTTGATTTCCAAGAAGTGCTGACGGCCAATGTCAGCGATGTTGTCAGGACCTTACAAGAGAATGGTTTACATCATATGTTGGTTATCGACCATCAGAAGCACCATATACGTGGGCTTATTTCCGCCAATGATGTGGCCAGAAAACTCAATGTGCCAATTAATATCCAACAGCCACCTTCATTTATGCAAATATTTAAGGCAACAAAATAAGTTAGCTAACTCAAGTCTATTCATAGAGCGATAAACTTGAGCTCTGAGATTAATCAATCTAAACGTCAAACCGTTTCGTTTATCCTCAGCGTTTAACAAAATCCCCTGAGTAACCGCACTGTTACTCAGGCTCGCAGCCTCTTTCCCCCTCATGCCCAGTAGCGCTTGCACCGCTTAATGATTTAAGGCTATGCTAGGTGCGTTAGCGTTATGTAGATCCTAGCCTGAAATCATACATTCCTGACCTATGAGGAGTCATGCATTGACCTTCTTATCTCCCCTGCGAGCATGTTGTGCTCTTAGTTTGGCTAGCGTGCTGGTTTTCATCCCCCGCCCCTCCTTAGCAGATCAATGGCACTTTAGTTTTGATAATGACGTGGTTATTGGTCAAGATGGTGATTACTCCAATGGGTTTGTATTTGGCTGGCAAGCTCTCCCTCAAGCAGACTTTACTCAAGCTCCTTGGCCCTTTAGTTGGCAAAAAAGTTTACGGCTCTCCAGCCATAGCCATACTGCCCAGTGGGGGGCCAAAGTCTATCAAAGGATGTGGACCCCAACTGAGATTAAGTTTGACTATGCTCAGCCCAATGAACGTCCTTACGCCGGCATACTGGAACTTGAAAGCTTTACAGGTAGCTTTAGTGAGACGTTAGCGCAAAAGAACTGGTTTAGCATTGGTGTTATCGGCCCGGTGTCGGGTGCACAGACTATGCAAGAGTTAGTGCATAAAATTACCTCTTCAACCCCTCCTAAAGGATGGCAATATCAAGTCGAAAACCAACTTACTGTGCAACTGGCTTACGAGGTTGATGCATTAGCATTTAGGCAAAAAAGTACTGACGATAGCCAATGGGAACTTAGTGGTTATAGCCATAATATGTTGGGAAATTTTCGCTCAGAGGCGAGCCTTGGCCTTACACTACGCTGGGGAGATGATTTAGTAAAAACATTTGGCCAATTGAGTAGCCATGCAGGTCATTTTGGTCAATACAGCGCGAGTGCACGCCAACATGGTAGCTGGACAGTATACGCCCGTGCGCAAGCGGGATACCGCTTCAACGACCTGACTATTGACGGCTCATTACCCTATGACTCGTACCTGCAGATAAAGCACCAACAAGCCAGAGCTAGCACTGGTGTTATTTGGGCATTCCCCACTTGGTCTGTCAGTTGGAGTTTCGATCTCTACACCAAGGAATATGAGTCAGATCCTGATAAATGGCATGGTTATGGCGTATTGAGTTACAGTTTTATGTTGTAATTCAATAAGGCTTAGCTCGCTGTTAACGCCCTTTTCACGCCTCTGACTCGGCACTTAAAAACTAAAGGCCCAGCCAATCTGTGGGCCCTTTTCAACAAAGTCCATCTGATATTTTACACCATCGACTTCTGAGTCATTGCCAATTTGCAGGTAACGATAACCAATCCACACATTATGTAGGTCGCCGAACCGATATAGAGCCGAGGCATTGAAGCCATAATCTCGATCATTGTCACCATAGATTTTAGTATCGGCGCCTACTGACACGCCCCAAGCTTTTGTCATCCAATATCGATAAGTGGCCCCCACCAACCAGTCGAACAGATGCTCATTCGCAATCGGTACCTGAGTATTAATATTGATCAGTCCATCATCACTCAATGGTTTTATATTTAAATCAATTTTACTAAAGATATGCCGGACACCTGTAAATACACGCAAGCCAGGCGCGACTTCATAGCCCGCTAGCAAATCGTTAACGGCTAAATGCATATCGGTTTCGACATTGTGACCCGGGGAGATAATACCGCCAGAGATGGGCCCTTTAAGGCCCTCGGTCTGACTATCACTTTTAATCCTTAGGTAATTAACTCTAAGGCTATAGAGCCAATCCCCTTTCTGAGCATACAGCTCACCAATAACACCGAAGTTCAAGTTATCAATGATGTCTTTAAACGGCACGTCGATATCAACTCGCTCGCTATCTGCAGCAATTGAGCCAGAGATATCTGGCGCCCAAACCATGGGGAAAGCGATTAAATAGTTCCACTGCAGCTCTCCCTCATCATAGGAATCCGGGCCAACCTCATACTCTTCACTTGCAAAGACTGTAGAGTGAGTCATCAACATGAGTAATACCAAAGACGCTTTTTTCACCCGCTATACTCCTAACCATTTATGGCCCATTGTTTATCGACACTTAATCTACCCAATGCAACACATCTTTAATAACCGACCACCTAGGCTGTTTTGGTTTAGCGTTCTCACCTAAAATCCAATATCCATAGAGCTTGTCGACAAAACCTGACGACTTTTGTAGCTCCAACCAACTGTTTAAAAAGGTTTGTAATGACCCATTGTCAAGAGCCACCGCATAGGATGCTGGAAATGATTTAATCTCTTCTCGATTATAAAGAGTGGTGTATTCTGGGTATAATATTGTCCAGGTTTTACCGGCCTCTAGGCTTATCATCAAGCCATCCCATGTATTACCGTCGTCTTCAAAAAACATCCTATCCGATTGTATGGTTTCAAATTCAAGGTTAGGAAATTTCTCCTCTAAATGCGGAATGATTGAATAGCTGCCAACAGAAGCGATGCGAACTTTGCCCGCATCTTGGATCAATTTATCGGTTTTAAACTCATCGGCTCGATGGTCTTTCACCACAAAGGCGTAGTGCAGATCGAGTACAGGCGTAGTAAAGCCCACCAGCTCTAATCGCTGAGTTGTCATCTGCAAGCCCGATATCGCAATATCAAACTGGCCTTGATTAATCCCTTCAAGTACATTAGCAAAAGTATAAGGGATGAACGCAATGCTTAGATCCATCTCTTGGGCTAACTTTTTCATTAGCTCAACATCAAAGCCAACCAACTTTTGCTCCGCATTGTAGAAAGAAAACGGCACTTGTATCGGGTTATAGCCGACTCTAAGTACACCACTTTCTCTTATCTGTTGTACACTGCGAGGCCCATTCGCTGCTGCGACATCCCCCCAACTGTATGCGATCACTTGATCCGGCACTTTTTCTGCAGAGCTCATCTGCGCAACCACCTCATCCATCTCATATTCAGTATCTACAATCGAACTCAATAACCAACTTGAGCCTAACAAACATATACCAATAAACACTGGCGTTAACGCACTGTATATAACTAAACGCTTCATGCTGATTTTCGCGACACCCACCAGCATTGCCGTGCCGCCAACCGCTAAAATAAAGATATTCATCGCTGCTAATAACGAGGTAAAGCGACTGGTAAACAAACTTGAAACCATATAAAGCTGGAATAAGTCAGAAGACAGCTCTAATGAATCTAGCAACATAGGGATAGTTAAATAGACACTACCAAACAGGCTAACCAGACCATTTAATGACATAGGTAGATAAGTCAAAAAATCCAGCTCTTGGCCAGAAAACCACGCCGCAAACAGGACAAACACAATAGTAAGTAACTTACCGAGGTTAGGGAAACTAAACACAACCGGAATGATGATATTGGCATAATCATCACTTTGCTGACTGCCAATATTATATTTATGGAATAACTCTTTAGTCCGCTCAATTAAAATCGGGATCACGATAAAAATATTACCCGCTGCAAATGCGGTGACCATGGCATCTTTAGCAATACCGGTTATATCGCGATAAGAAAATGGCGTGATCACGGCCAGAATGGCTGGTAACACCCAATAAGTTAAAATAATAGTCATCACTACATGAGCAACAAAATACACCTGCAGCTTTTGAAACTCATCGAAATCCATGGTACCAGCTGTTGCGGCAGTCATGGCAAAAATGCCTATAGGCATCAACTTTACAATGCTTTGAGTCACTTTATTAAACGACTCACCCAATAGCTGCATCGGCTTCATTAACGAGTCTTTATTGTCGATAGAGATAAGCGCTATTCCCGTTGCAACACAAAATAGAACAATCGCAGGAATATAACTATTTGATAATGAGAAGAATGGATTTGAAGGGATATAAATATCAAGCAGATTAATCGAATTAGGATCTTCAAGCGCTGTCAGGCTAAAGAACTCCCCTGCCTGCCAGTCAGGAAATGTGTACTTAATAAAGTACATCGTCAGCAAACCAAAAGCCCAGATAACCAACATTAACTTACCGACTTTCACGCCAAGAGATTTGGCTTGCTCCATACTTAGGCTACCTAAGCTAGAAATCAAAGATACGATAATGTACGGAATAATGGTCATCTGCAGCAGCTTAATAAAAGCATCACCGATAACCGACATCCAGGCCAACATCTCACCAAAAAACAATCCCGCAGCAATACCTGCTGCAAACGACAATAACACCAACGTCGACATACTCATTTTTTGTTTTGGCTTATCGGCAGACTCTTTTTCTGGCGCTATTGCTGCAGTTTTGCTGGTCATATAATGCCTCCTTGCTGACCCATATCGGCTACCTCTGTTTGAGAGTCCTTAATGGCGTCTTGATAACACTTAAGATATTGTAAAATCTTCTCTTCTGGATTAAACAGTTTAGCCGCTCGAGCTCTTCCAGCCTTGCCTAGATTTTGTTGCGTGTGTGGTTCAGTCAAGATGCGCTCCATGGCTTTGGCCATACCTAACGCATCATTAGGGTCAAACATAAAACCTGTTTTACCATTGTCTACCACTTCAGGAACACCATCGACGTTACTGCTAACCGTTGGAACGCCACAGGCCATCGCTTCGAGTAACACCATACTAAAAGACTCTCGATAACTCGGTTGGATCATGCAATCAGCATTAGGGAGATAATGCTCAACATGGGTAGCATCTCCCACAAAGACAACATGCTTTAAAATCCCCAACTTTTCACATTGCTGCTTGATACCATCAATATCAGGGCCACTCCCGAGCAGTACCAGCCGAGCTTTGACTTTCCTAAGTAGCATGTGAAATGAGCGGATCACTGTGTCGCTGTTTTTTAGCGGCCTAAAATTAGACACATGCATCACGATTTTCTCATCGTCTCTCGCTAACTGACGTCGAACATTAATGTCTGCAAATTTGGGGGAGAAAACGTCTAAATCAATAAAATTATGAATAACATCAATCGACTTACTTTTATCGAAATGACTGTATATATAGTTACGTTGATAGCTCGAAACCGTCGTGACCTTACTACTTTTATGGATACTGAAACGATTAAGTGGATACAGAGGTTTATCTTGACCAACAATCGTCACATCGGTGCCATGAATAGTCGTGATGGTTGGAAACTTATGCTCGGTGATTTCACCCGCTAGATAAGCGCATAATGAGTGAGGAATGGAGTAGTGTGCATGTACAACATCAAGCTTAAATTGCTCGACCACTTCCACTATTTTAGCCGTCAATGCAAATGTATATAGAGGATCGGAAAACAGGGGGTAATTAATGGCTTCAACGGAGTGAAAGAATAAGCATTCTGAATCCTCTATCAATTTAAAAGGCCGAACACTGGAGATAAAGTGAACTTCATGGCCAAGCTTAGCAAGCCCTAACCCTAATTCTGTTGCTACCAGCCCCGAGCCCCCGATACTTGGGTGGCACACTATCCCTATGCGCATCTTCGACATAAATTCCTCACCACCAAAACAGTTAAGAGAATGTTACAGCAAAAGAAAACTTAGCATCATTAGGAACTTAATCCAAGTAAATCCTTTTACGCTATTAATGAATAGTTATCATGAAAATAAAGGTGAATATTAGCGGTTGATGTCATCATTCGAGCCGATATGGTGAGTCACACCTTTCCCTCAACTCTTACATCCAACACCTCACTCCTCACATATATTTTGATTTGCAAAATGCAAAAACTGATCTTTACCTTAATCTTTCAAAACAAATAAACCAATGAAAGTAAACAATAAAAATTAATGGCACAGCTTATGCTTTCACTGAATATATTAATAATATCGACAGTGAGAGATGCATTATGAAAATATCCAAAACAATCCCATTACGCTGCTCCCCATTAATTTTAAGCTTATTAATTTCTGCCAGTGTCAGCGCGTCCGCTCCCTTTAGTGCCTGTCCAACTGAAGCATTTGTGATCCAGAAGCAATCTAATACCCCCAAAAGCTACGGTGTAAACCTAGCAACTGGTAGCTATGTGGTGTTATCTGAGGATATGGGGACAGGCAACGGCTACAACGGCGTTGGGTTTAATTACCATGATAACTACATTTACGGTTGGGATTATGCAACGGGATCATTAGGCCGTGCCGGCAACGATTATCAAATTATCTCCCTTTCTGTTACCAAAGATACAACCGCTGCGAGTGCCGGTAATTTCTATGTCGGAGACGTCGCAATCAATGAAAACGTTTGGTATGGCTATCGAAAAGGTAAAGGGTTATTCAAAATCCCTCTTGATAACCCTGCAAGCTATAACATGACCTTAGTGCCTGGCAGTACCGCCTATGCGACCTATAATATTACCGACCTCGCCTTTCATCCTACCGATGGTTACATGTACAGCATTAGTAATGGATCTATAGGTAGGCTGTTGCGTATCGACCCCGCTAGTGCAGAAGCCACCGACTTAGGCGTGGTCATTACCTCAAATTCGGGAAACTTTATTTTTGGCGCACAATTTTTTGACCCTGATGGCAACCTTTATGTCAGTAATAACAGTAACGGTAATATCTACAAAGTTAACGTTGATTCGGCTTCACCAAGCGCAGTGTTATTTGCGTATGGCCCAGCCTCATCAGCCAACGATGGAGCCCGCTGCGCGTTAGCAGAAGTGGTGGTAGGTGATAGTGTCGACTTTGGTGATGCTCCTGATTCTTACGGCACCCGATTAAACTCAAATGGTGCCAGACACAACATCAGCGATAATCTCTATTTAGGCGCGAGTGTCGATAATGAGTCTGATGGTTATGCCGCGCCACTCTCCGATGATGCCAGCGATAGCTCTGATGACGAAGATGGCGTATCAATGCCTACGGGGTTTGAGCTTGGCGAGAGTGCAATACTACTCGTTACTGCTAGCGGTGGAAATGGCTACCTTAATGCTTGGTTTGACTGGGATCAAAACGGCGAGTTTGACTTAGAAGAACAGATTATCTTAGGTGAACCACTTGATAATGGTCTCAACACCCTCAGTATTGAAGTTCCTAGCTGGGCGAAGGCCGGACCAACTTGGGCACGCTTTCGTCTAAGTACTCAACAAGATATCACTCCAACAGGTGGTGTTGGCGACGGTGAGGTTGAAGATTACCCGGTAACCCTTACCGAAACTGGCGTGACCATTAATTACTACCCCTCTTCGTCTACCTATACCACCCTTGCCTATGAGGATCTTTACCCAGACCAGGGTGACTTTGATATGAACGATGTGGTCGTACAATTACGGATCATTGAGTATGTCAAAAATAATAAGGTTAGACGTATTGGTTTCGAAGCACAGTTAGCCGCTATGGGCGCTGCATATCACAATGGCTTTGCGGTTCATTTACCTGGTGTCAGTCGAGGGAAAATTAAAGAGTCTTTCATTAGTTGGTCGATTGATAACATTGCACAAACAGTGTCGCCATTAGAAACGGGGCAAACCAATGCTGTATTTGTATTTACTCAAGACCTATCGGACTACGTTACCTTAGAACAAGGCTGTGAATACCTGAGAACAGAAACAGGTTGTGAATCCGCCTTTAGAACCACCTGGTCACTGGATATTCCCTTCGATACCCCGGTTGATGAAAGTCTGGTGCCGGCCTTTCCGTATGATCCCTTTATATTTGCGACACCAAATACCGATCATGGTCTGGCCGCGAAAAATGTAGTAGGAGCAAATCCAGGCCGACAATTAGAGATCCACCTGAAGAACCAAGCCCCTACTGATAAGTTCTCAACTAACTACTTTGGAGCCCGAGACGATGCATCTAACCCAAGTGCGTCACAGTATTTCCAAGACGAAAACGGCATGGCGTGGGCAATTGAGATCCCAGTAACGTGGAAGCACCCTAAAGAAAAAGAGCGTTTAGATAATGCCTATAGTGAATTTGTTGATTTTGCAGCAGATAGCACAGGTAACACCAACCCGACTTGGTACGAAAATGCCAATGACTCACTCATCTTTAAATAACTAAGGGCTATGCCATGAATAATCAAATAAAGCGTTTTTTCAATCTACCTAATAGCTTACTGGCATGTATTGCCTTGTTGATTACAGCATGTGGTGGAGGCGGTGATGAAGGCTCTCCTGCTACACCCGCCCCCGTAGAAACGACCGCATCTACAACGACAACGACAGATACCACAAACACCACCACAGAGGAGCCGGCTCCAGATCCGACTTCACTGGACGATCTTGTAGTAGATGCAGATAACAAGCTAGAGTCTGCATATATGTTGACGATAAATGTCGATAAAGACAACACACAAAGAGGTTACTTCTCACTTTGCGATGACTATCAGATCTTAGGGGATAGTTACGCTGTAAATTTTGACTCCTGCTTGTTTAGAGGGCCGCTAAACCAAGGCAAGCTCAGCAAAGAGGTCAAAGTCGCTAACCATGAAAGCCAACTTATTGCGGTTATTTGGTTTTACGAGGGGCAAGATCCACAGTATTTACCGTGGCAATATACGCAAGACTCAAACACTCAGGTGTTAACCATCAATTAGCTTAATAAACATTGTTTAAACCATTGTTTAAACCATTATTGCAGCGATGGATTCCCCCTATCGCTGCTTTGTTCATTTAAAAAAGCTCCCCTTCTCACGTCAATCCAATATGAGTCTGAGTAAAAGTTAAAGTAAGCGTCGAGTACAAGTTCGGCGACGGAATACGTCAAATTAATCCCAATAAATTGAATTAATCAAAACTTATAAACCAACCAGCCCGTTATAACGTATAAGCTATCAAGGTTTACAATTAGGCGACACACTATGCCACCAGCGAGACCAATAAAACACTGCAGCTTTCCCCCCCATGTTAGCTCTGGATATAGTGCTGCAATAAGAACAATTTTACTTAGTGTCAGCCTGTTAAGCCTCACCACAACCAACCAGGCCCTTGCTAAGGAGCAAGCTTTAATGACAAATCAACAGATGCCGTGTTATTTATCCGTGATAAATGAATTGCAAACCCCTAATTGGACATTGATTAACGATACCGTTATGGGCGGGATTTCAAACAGCCAGATTGAAATTATATCCGATATAGCCACCTTCAGCGGCCAGTTATCTTTAGAGCGAAATGGTGGCTTTGCCTCAACCAGAGCAGAAATATCGGTCACCATACCTGAAGGACTTGACCTTATTCGCCTTAACGTCAAAGGTGATGGTAGACGCTACCAATTACGCCTAAGAACAGATAAACAGTGGGACTCTTTTGCCTACTCAAGCGCCTTTAAAACAGAAAAAAACAAATGGCTTACCATTGAGTTTAAAGCTGATGATTTTGAATCAGTGTATAGAGGACGTGTGGTCAATGCCCCAAAACTTAGCTTTGGCGATATCAAGCAAGTCGGTTTTTTACTTGCCGACAAACAAGCGGGTTCATTCGAGTTATCATTTAAAAGTATCGAGTTGGCCACGTCGAAATAAGGCCTAATCGCATTGGCCATGACTTTTCATCTTCAATTTGACTTCTATCTCATAAGCCGTGCAAATTCGATGTAGACGATACACTGAATAATTTACTCCCCTCACACAATCAAATTGTATTCTGTAGCCGCTTTTCGTTTTTTTTTCGCCAATAAAATCAAATCGGTAAAAAATAATTTCATTTAAGCGTACAGGCGTAAGCTTATGAAATTTGTATTGTAAATATTCAAAATCAAACACAATACCAGCCCAAATATAAACAAGCGTTTAAATTTATCGTTTGAAAATTTGATCTGGCGCTCTTTTTGTGACGTAATGTGAAGCATAACTTCTGGTCGGACGAGCATTGAATATGAGCATTAGAACTAAACTAAAAAAAGTATTGCCAAGTATTTCTACCACAGAACAAGAGGCACTCGATGCCGGTGATGTATGGTTAGAAGGTTCGATTTATCAAGGGGTACCTGATTTTGCAGCCCTACGTGACATTCCTGTTGCCACCCTGTCTAACGACGAACAAGCCTTTTTAGATGGTCCTGTCGCTACCTTGCTAGCGATGGTGGATGATTTTGAGATCCAACGCAGTAAGCATCTACCAGACAGCATTCTTAACTTCCTAAAAGAAAATAAGTTTTTCTCGCTTATTATTCCAAAGTCATTTGGCGGTCTTGAGTTCAGCCCGTATGCCAACTCGACGATTGTGGCGACTATCGCAGCTAAAAGTTCTGCCGTAGCTGTAACCGTAATGGTACCAAACTCACTCGGCCCAGGTGAGCTACTGATGCATTACGGTACATCAGAGCAGCAAGATTACTGGTTACCGCGTTTAGCCAACGGTCAAGAGATCCCCTGTTTTGCACTAACCAGCCCAGAGGCGGGTTCAGATGCTGGCGGCATTCCAGATATTGGTACCGTGACCATGGGTGAATACCAAGGTGAACAAGTACTCGGTTTAAGCGTGACTTGGGACAAGCGTTATATCACCCTTGCCCCTATCGCCAGTGTTTTAGGTTTAGCCTTTAAAGTGGAAGATCCTAATGGTTTGCTCGGTGGCAAAGAAAACCTTGGCATCACCTGTGCGCTTATTCCTAGGTCGCATCCTGGTGTACAACTCGGTAATCGTCATGATCCTATGGGCATTCGTTTCTATAACGGTACGACTCGTGGCGAAAATGTCTTTATCCCGATGGACTTCATCATTGGTGGCCAAAAGAACATCGGCCGCGGCTGGGCAATGTTGGTTGCTTGTTTAGGCGCTGGACGCGGTATTTCATTACCAGCTCTAGGTGTATCGGTAAGCCAGGCCTCATTTAAATCATCGGCAGAGTACGCAGCGGTACGTGAGCAGTTTGGTTTGTCGATTGGTAAATTTGAAGGTATTCAAGAAAAGCTCGCCGATATTGCCGGTAAAACTTACCTGCAAGAAGCGATGCGCGTTCTCACAACTGAAGGGCTAGGCTTAGGCTTAAAGCCATCGGTGGTTACCGCCATCGCCAAGTATCACATGACAGAGCTAGGCAGAGATGTACTCGATTCAGCCATGGACATTCAGGCAGGTAAAGCTATTCAGTGTGGCCCGCAAAATACCTTAGCCTCTGGCTATGTCGCGCAGCCTATTGCTATTACCGTTGAAGGTGCCAACATCCTGACTCGTAACCTAATGATTTTCGGTCAAGGTTTGATGCGTTGTCACCCGTACCTACAAACGATGGTGGAATCAATTCACTCTAACGACAAAGGTGCAGACAAAGAATTTAACAGCATTTTACGTAAAACGGTTGGTTACAGTGTCGCTAACAGCTTACGTGCGTTTAAACTAGGTCTACTGCCTTTCACTGCTGCTGCGGGCTCAAGCCTTACAGAAGTCAAACCTTATGAGCAATCAGTCCATAAACTTGCCTCTAAGCTTGCTGTTTACGCTGACTTCTCACTCTTAGTGCTCGGCGGTAAACTGAAACAAGCTGAGATGCTATCAGCGCGTCTAGGTGATGTGATGAGCTACCTATACGCAGCAATGGCGTCTATTCGATATTACGAAAAGAAGCTAACCGCTGCAGAGCGACAAGAAGCTGCTCCCTATTTCCATTACGCTACCCGCTGGTCACTTTGTCAGGCAGAGAAAGCCTTGTTGGATTTCTTAGATAACTTCCCGTCATCAGCGACCCGTAAGTTCATGCGTTTAATCACCGTAACTTATTCGGCGAAGATGCCTAAAATCAATGACAATTTAGTGCGCGAGTTAGCAGAGCAAGCTCAACTTAATACAGAGTTTAAGAAAAATCTTACTCACCTGATTAAACCGATTGCCGGTGATGGTAACGATATCAATGAGCAAGCTTATCTGGCGAAAATGGAATGTCTACCACTGCTTGCTAAGGTTAAGAAAGCCCTAAGAGCACGTACTTTTAAGGCTGGAGTCAAATTCTCGTTAACTCTTGATGCCGCTCTTGGGGCCAAGGTAATTAGCAGCGATGAGCACAAACTGCTGCAAGATTACAATCTAAAACGTGAGCGAGCGATCCGAGTCGATGAGTTTGACTTTGATATGAACCTCATTAGCGATAGAGCTGATTTAAAGATCGCTAACTAAGCCGGTCTCAATACAAACAAGCCACCTTGAACTGATTTTTTATTAAAAGTTTATAAGGTGGCTTTTTATTTGAGCCTTCAAAACCAGAGGTGGCAATATCTAGTAGCCGTATCGAGTCACTTCCGACCAGTTGTTATCGACTTCCTGTTTGATAAATTGCTGCTTTTTTCCCGTCAGTTTATCAAGCTCAATCCCTACAGCAGCTTGAGCCGTTTCTTTACTACTAATGTCTGGATAATCAACCTTAGTCACGGCAAACTTATTTAGAATTTCAGCTAATGATTCACGAGCATACTTAACCTGTTTAATAGACATATCGAGTAGTTCATTACCTTCTTGAGGATTGTGTGCATACAAACCATGCGACGCCATAGCAAAATCCCAGCGCCACTGAGAATGACGAATAGCCATAATGGCATCATTCATTAACGGCCATGTTGCCCCCGCTTCCCAGGCCGCTGCCGCCTCGTAATGCGCTTTTACCAATAGCCCTTCAACTTCTCGCGCCTTGGCATTAATTGTCGCCTTGCTGTTCTCAAGGGACTTAATAATGGTCTTTTCACTCTTATGGCAGTTTTGGCAAACCGAATCAAAATGGTCCAGCGCTTTACTCACCTTATGACTGGTAAAAGTATTGCCCTTATCGTCCTTTTCTTCTGGCATATGGCAGGTGATGCAAGTCACTCCGGCCTCTGCATGTTCACTGCGACTCCAATGTTCAAATTCAGGGTGACGCGCCTTTAAGATGGGGGTTTTTGAGATAGGATGGATCCACTCATAGAATCGACGGGTGTCATAGTACTTCTCGATATCATCAACATTGTTACCAAAGATCCATGGAATATTGACTTTATCACTGCGCTCAGGCTGGAAATAATAAGTCACATGGCATTGGCCACATACCTGCGCGCCTTGCATATTGATATCTTGCTTATCAAAAGGCAGGTGCACCTTGGCCATCGCATCCTGAGCATGTGGACGTGGCATAGCGAGCTCAGCCTTACCGTCCACGTGACAATCGGTGCAATACACCACACTGTTAACTTCAGTGCCTACGTCGGTAAAGTTTTTGGCAGAGAAACCTTCAACACCTAACTCTTTCATCAGTCTTGGGGCATCTGGAGTTTTACAAGTCCAGCAACTAGCTGATAATCCCTTTGAACCGGGTTCAGGAGGTATGCCTGTGCGTAGCGTATGGGTTACATCCGCAACGGCAAAGTGATGTCCCCGAGGGCTGTTATATTCTTTGGCAAAGGAAGAGCCTGCCCATAAAATAATCGCAGCGGGGTAGCTTGCCAGCATATCCTCACGCTCTGTTTGCTCCGAGGTTTCTTGCCAGCTTTCATACTGAACCGGAAACTTAGCACGTAATGCTTTATCTCTTAGCTGTTGCTCCTTAGCTGCAGTCGTTTGAGCATTAGCATTATCCGCTGCCTGCACACTCATGGCTGGCAATAGCAAAGCTAACGATATCGACCCAAGCATTTTTATCAGATAATTTACTATCATTGCGTTTTCTATCAACCTTATCTATTTTCTTATTCGTCTGTTTACTTTAGCCTGCTTCTGTAAGCCAGTTTCTAGTTAACAATTAACACTAACCTGGTCTACCGTCGATGCGTGGTTTAGACAATATAGCGGCATAGTTCACCACAAACATCGCAAATGCAAGCGACCAGAAACCACCCGCTAACCACAACCATAGTTGGTACTCTGCTGGTGCAACTATCGGCATGATTGAACGCAATATGGCGGCAATAGGTATACAAGCGAATGCAATCGTCATATTCGGACCTTGATAAATATTGCGGCTGGTATGCCCCAGTGACACCCTTGAAATCATCGACAGACATATTCCAGCTAACGTACCAATTGCAAATAGATGCAGTAAATGGCGATAAGCGTTGGCGTCATTAATGTTCCACGCTAACAAAAACAACGTCACGGGTAAAAACAGATACGCGCTATGCAATGACCATAACATTGGCTCTTTTAGGGTCTTATGAGGGTACCAACGTAGCCAACGCACTAAGTGCAGCGCCGCAGCAATAAATAGCAGAACTTGTTCTAGCTCTTTAGGCAGCACTTGGCTAATAGCCTGTACAACTAAAAGCACCATGATAACAATCAAACTATTGTCAATCATTGCAATAGGATTTGGTTTAGTTTGCTTTATGCGAATGGCAGTGAAAAATGGAATAACTCGACCACCTACAATTGTAATTAGCAAACCTAGCCACCAAAGCATAGCTTGCCAAATTTGATGGCTTAGCGAAAAGTCTCTCTGACTTAATGCGTAATAACTCAGCAAGTTTATGCACATTGCTGCCAGTAACATGATTGGGAAACCAATGTTATGCCACTGCTTCACCTTATAAATACAGCGCCAGAGCTTAACTGCGGTAAATAGTAAAAATAAAGAGTCCAGTAACGCTGGCAGCCACAGTGGGATCGATATGGGTAGCAACAAGGTTAAGCGTGCCAGTAACCAACAGCCGAATGTAACCGCTAAAGCCCAGCCCTTCATACCGGGCTGATTGGTCCATGTTTGCACCGAAGTCAGCAAGAAACCGCACACGATTGCCAAAGCAAAGCCAAAGAGCATTTCATGGGGATGCCACCATAGAGGCACCACTTTCACCCAAAAATCAGTCTGAAATAAACTATATTGGGGGTAGAACCAAGTCACTAACCACAAAGGCACAAACAACATAGCAACGGTTGCACCACCTAAGAAGAAAGGTCGGAAGCCTAAACGAAAAATAGCCGGGATTTTTTCTGTTGCGGTGGGATCATCAATATTTAGCATAGCTATACCTTAATACATTAACCGGCATTTTAAATGCACCTTAAATTCAGTCTATCCTTGTCCATTTGTGAAAACAATCACTATTCTCTTTGATTATAATTTCTGTGACTCATACCGCTATCTCACTGTTTTGATTCTATATCTTTATGAGTAGACTACGCACAAAACGGCGCTAACTTTACTCTACACTTAGCCATATTACTGACTATTTTTATCGACATAGCCAATACGGCAAGCCGCTTTTTACCGTCGAGCTCAACAATAAAATATACGGTCAAACAAGCTCACTCATTCCAATCAATGTTAAGCCGTCATACACGCTAATGGGCTTACGAGATTTCCTGCTAAATACTTAAAATTACTTAGTGCATCTTGCTGCCTATGCTAGATTAAATAGCAATCTGTTTAAGTAAATCGACTGGATAAAAAATGGCACTCGCGGCAAAAAAAGTCCTCGTACTGTATGCACACCCTTCCCAAGAGCGTTCGGAAATTAATACCCCTCTTTTTAAAGCGACCCAATTACAGCCAAATGTGACGGCCGTGGATCTCTATGGTGAATACCCCACCTTTAGGATCAATATCGACAAAGAACAGCAAAGACTCAGAGACCACGACATAGTGGTCTTTATGTTTCCGCTTTACTGGTACTCCACCCCAGCCATTTTAAAAGAGTGGCAAGATCTGGTTTTAGAGTACAACTTTGCCTACGGCGCAAAAGGAAAAGCTTTATATGGTAAAACCTTTCTGTGTGCCCTTAGCGCTGGGGGAAGTGAATCAGCTTACCAAAGCGATGGTTACAACCACTTTACCTTAAAAGAACTATTAAGCCCGCTAGAACAGATGGCTAACTTAACAGGCATGAATTTCTTAGCACCATTTGCACTCTTCTGTGCCCGAACGGCCTTTGAGGAAAATCGAGTTCATATTCACGTTGAAAAATGGATCCGAATTCTAACGGCCCTCAGTGAAGATAGATTCGATATCGAGCTAGCCCAATCACTCGACAAATTAAATGGCCATCTAGACCAATTGATCCAGGAGCACTAATGACAGCTTATTTTATTCAAGCTTTTATCTATTTATGCGCAGCGGTTATCGCCGTCCCCATCGCAAAGCGATTAGGTTTAGGCTCTGTACTTGGCTATTTAATGGCGGGCGTCGTGATTGGTCCAATCATCGGCCTGGTCGGTACAGAGACCAATACGCTGCAACATTTTGCTGAGTTTGGCGTGGTTATGATGCTCTTTCTTGTTGGTTTAGAACTTGAACCTAGAATGCTGTGGGACATGCGTAACAAGCTAATTGGATTAGGTGGGCTGCAGGTTGGCTTATCTACCCTTGTAGTGATGGCAATCGCTCTTAGCTTTGATTATGGCTGGAGTATCGCCCTAACGGTGGGGATGATTTTTTCACTGTCTTCGACCGCCATCGTGTTACAGACCTTTAATGAGAAAAACCTAACCAAGACTGAAGGCGGCAAAAATGCCTTTTCAGTGCTTTTATTTCAAGATATAGCCGTGATCCCCATGCTGGCATTTATTCCGCTGCTAGCCTTGCCTGAATTAGTCGAAAAGGCGCAATCTGTTACCCAAAGCGCCGCAGAGCACCATGAAGAACTGTCATTAGTTGCCGGATTACCTGGCTGGGCTTACGGTATCGTTGTCATGATGGCAATTGCTAGCGTTGTCGTTAGCGGCCACTACTTAAGTCGCCCACTGTTTCGTTATGTGGCAAGCTCAGGCCTTAGAGAGATTTTCACCGCCACCGCCTTGATGTTGGTGATAGGCATTGCTGCGCTAATGAGCCTAGTGGGGCTGTCTCCTGCTTTAGGAACCTTTCTTGCCGGAGTCGTACTGGCAAACAGTGAGTTCAGACACGAACTAGAGTCCAATATCGAACCTTTTAAAGGCTTACTCCTTGGGTTGTTTTTTATCACCGTTGGTGCAGGGATAAACTTTGATGTGCTCATCAGCCATTTCGGTCCTGTCATGGCGATGACCGCTGGCGTGATATTAATTAAAGCTTTGGTTTTATTAGTACTGGCCTTAGTTTTTAAAATTAGAGGCAGTGACCGCTGGTTGTTTGCCTTAAGCTTGGCTCAAGCTGGTGAATTTGGCTTTGTGCTACTTAGCTATACCGTGCAAAACCATGTCATTCCAAATGAGTTAGCACAACTGTTATCGCTGGTTGTCGCGATATCCATGTTCCTCACCCCGGGGTTATTTATCTTATTTGATAAAGTCATACTGCCTCGCTATGAAAAATCAGAAAATACTCGTGAACCCGATGATATCGATGAGAAAGGCACTGTGATTATTGCCGGTGTGGGCCGTTTTGGACAAATTGTTAACCGCTTACTAGTGACAAACGGTGTTAAAACAGTGGTGCTTGACCATGAGGTACAACAGGTCGAAAACTTAAGGAAAATTAATACCAAGAGCTATTACGGCGATGCAACACAGCCCGATCTACTCCATACCGCAGGCATTGAACAGGCCAAGATGTTAGTTGTCGCTATCGATAACCCTGAACGCGCAGTAGCTTTAGTCGAATATATAAAACATACCTATCCTCACGTAATTGTGATGGCGCGCGCTTTTGACCGCAGACACCTTTACCGCCTTCGCAAAGCTGGGGCAGACTTTATGGTCAGTGAGACCTTTCATTCGGCGCTTAATTTAGGCAAGCATGCGCTAATAAGATTAGGTGTACATCCATTTAAAGCAGAGCAACAACGAGCCACCTTTTATGAGACGGAAACCACTCATAAGGACACCCTTTACGAAGCTTGGAAGCAGGTGACTGAAGACGATAAATACATCGTCCACTACCGGGATATGTTTATCCAGCTTGAAGAAACGCTGAGCGCTGCAATGAAGGATGAACGTTATCGCAGCTTCTCGAAAGTGGAACGCAGTTGGACGCCTCCGCCAAAAGAAAACCATACTGAGTTTTCAAAAGCGGAAAACGATTAAAAGCGCTAAATAGTTCAGAACAGTTGAAAAAAATAGAGCGATAAAGCACCTGTTCATGGGTGCTTGCGCCATAAAAAAGCCCTCACAACCGTTAGGTAACGAGGGCTTATATCTTATGTCTGCAGACAAATCTGCTGACAAAAAATACATTTAGAGATTAGACTAAGTTCATCTCTTGAACTTTTTCATGTGCAATCTCAGGTGTAGTCACAACAGGCTTAGAATGTAGATCAGCCTTTAGTTGTCCTTTTCGATGCTTTAGTGCCGCATCGAGTTTTTTAGCTGCGCTGGTAATTGCTGGATACATAACGGGATCATTACCAGAAGCTGAAATACTGCTTCCCTCATAATTGGTTCTAATTTCAACCTGGAATTCGCCGTGCTCTTTAGTAACAATAATATCGAGTGCGATCAGGGTTGGAAAATGACTCTCTATCTTCGAAAACTTCTCTTGGACATACTGTCTTACAACATCTGTTACATCAACGTGGTGACCAGAAAGATTTATTTTCATAGGTTTTCCTTTTTACAATGACTTCACCTAATACACTTGGGGTTAACGCTTTAAATTACAAGCTTTTATTAAAAATAATTTATATAAAATTTTGTATAAATTATCAATTTATTCGCTACAGCCCAGTGTTTATCAGGTAAAAACAAATTTTGTTATATTAATGATTTTTATCAAACGGTCATTTAGTTATGGTTAAAGCATAAGCTAAGATGACTTTCCTTTAAGGAGTTAGATAATTAGCAAACAGCCAGCTAAATCTAATTGTTCCTCTACTAATTTAGACAAAAAAAGCTGCCTTGGCTTGATTTTTATCACGCTTTACCCGAATAAAGTAAAATTTATTCGGTTCAAGATCCCACATCAAGCACTTACGCACAAAATAACAGCAATTGGCGGTTATAAACTCACCCACCTTACCCAGTTCAATCACCTAATGCCTTCTCCGCCCCAGTTTATTTGAGACATGACTCGCAACTTCAGTATCATAACATTAGATACGAATGAAAACAGTTCTCATTCACTGCGATTTATGTACAATGCCTAACATAGATCTCTTGGTATTTTTAAACTGACGTTTTTAGGTGTGCATCGAAGTGAAACCAATAAAAGCAAAATTACTTCAAACCGTTGTGCCAAATAAATTCAATATTGGGTTACGCGCATTCTCAGCCATATTTGCAGGTTACCTATTAGCCGCAACGGTATCGGCCTGGCTCGCATTAGTACTGCCTCTGTCACCTCTTGAAAATACGCTAACCGCGATGATGTTGTCATTTATCGTCTATGCCTTTGCTGGGCTCTGGGCTTTTAGCGTGCAAACTCACTGGCGTGCCCTTAGCGATCTAGTCCTCCTTAGCGGAATTTTTTACCTGTTTATTTTGGTTATAGGTTAAACAATGAAAGACTCATTTTTTCGCAGTATGACTTGGCTACACACTTGGGTTGGCTTACTGGTTTGTTGGGTATTACTGTTGGTCTTTTTTGCTGGCACATTAAGTTATTACCGTTATGAAATCACACTATGGAGCAAACCTGAGCTGCATAAGAATGTTATCCAGCAATATGACAGTAACCTAGTTGCTAATGAGCTAACGCGGGCTCAGAACTACTTAACTGAGCATGCAAAAAATGCCCGTGATTGGCGGGTCAATTTTCCCACCGACCGCAAACCTTATATGAGTTACGCCTGGCAAACACAACCAGAAGAGGGGCAACGACGCGGTAAATTTATTGAACATATCGTGCCAATTGAAGGTGATAACTTAATTACCGATATCCGAGAATCTAAAGGTGGCCATTTCTTCTACCGTTTGCATTTCGACTTACACTATATGCCAGCCAAGATAGCCCGCTGGATAGTCGGATTCTGCACTATGTTTATGCTGATTGCCCTCATTAGCGGTATAGTGATCCACAAGCGTATTTTTAAGGACTTCTTCAGTTTCCGTCGCAACAAGAGCAGCCGTTCATGGCTCGATGCCCATAACGTCAGCTCGGTGTTAGCGCTTCCCTTTCACTTAATGATCACTTACACCGGATTAGTCACCTTGATGGTGATGTATATGCCCTGGGGAATGATGACAGCCTATGATGGCGACGCTAAGTCATTTAGCAAAGAGTTGCGCCCTAGCCGAGTGCAAACGCAACCGCTAGGGATTGCAGCGCAAACCGTCTCTATTAGCGCATTACTACCAGAAGTTAACACTCTTTGGCCTCACGATCCTATCAAGCAAGTCGTAGTCAATAATCCAAGTGACCAAAATAGTAAAATTAATTTTTATCGAGATACTGGCCAGGCCGTCACAGATAGAAGGGCTGCGATTATTTTTAACGGTATCAACGGTGAGCTACTCAATGCTGCTATTGAGCCAAATTCTGCAGTACAAAATACTCACGACACATTAATCGCCCTGCATACGGGACGGTTTGCCGAACCTCTACTACGTGCACTATTTTTCATCTGTGGCATTTTAGGCTGCGCCATGATTACCACAGGCGCAATACTCTGGGCTGTGAAAATTCGTCAAAAACAACAAAAGCCGCTAAAGCAAGGCATAAAAGCCAGTCTTGGTTTGCGTTTAGTTGAAGGATTAAACCTAACCTTTATCGCAGGGCTCCCTCTGGCTACAGCCAGCTTTTTCTATGCCAACAGATTGCTGCCAGTTGAGCTTGTAAACCGAGCTCAGTGGGAAATCAATATCTTTTTTATTGCGCTTGCGGCTGTCGCGCTTTTAGCTTGTTTTAATCGCACTTTAACTGCCTGGCGCGCAGTCATCACGCTCTCAGCAACCGCAATAATGGCTATTCCACTTCTTAATGCCCTCACTTCGATCAGCAACATGCTGGATAACATAAGCCTACACCAATGGTCATTGGTCGGCTTTGATTTAATGACTGTACTTATCGGTACGGCACTATTTTTTGTTCGAACGAAACTAGTTAGCAAGCAAGGTGTCATAGCTAGTAGAGCAGCTACACGCACTGTAAACCATGAGGTTATAACCTCAGTCTCATCAGCGACTAAATAAGGAATATAAGCCGTGATCTTAAGTCTTTTAGGATTTAGTTATCTTGCATTTGGACTATTTGCGCTGGCTATGTTTTCTCACTACCGAGATACATTTGGCAATGCGCCAAGTCCTCAACAAGCTAAGTTACTCTATATTGGCGGCTGGGTAGGTATCGCGAGTATTTACTGGGGGTGTATAACAGCCCAAGGCGCTGCTTATGGCAGCATCCTATTCTTCGGTTTATTGTCATTCGCCGGGCTGTTAGTCATCTTAATGCTAAGTTATCGCGCTAAGTTTCTGCCTTATTCCATGGCACTAAGCACACTATTTAGCACTATTCTGGTCTTATACTAATCAGTATAAAGAGGCGAGTTTCGCAATCATGAGGTACAAAATTCTTTATACCGTTTAGTAAAATATTATTTTAATATCAGACTTATTGAATATCTGCTGAGCTCATCGTTTCAATGATGGTTCAGCTTATGTACAGTAAAATGGTTTTAGAATACAGCCATATAAATATATTTATGACTGAGGTTCTATGCTTGTTGCTCACTCTACACCGTCACCATTGAGTGCCGAACAGACTCAAATAAATCAGCATCAATCACACTTAGCACCATCAAATTTAGCGCTATCACGCACAGCCACACCCGCGAGCGAAAATCTGCTGCACGCAAGTGCAAAGAGTCTCAATGTAACGCCGAAAAGCCTACCACTCGATACTGTAACCCTTAGCCCACAAGCGCTTGAGCTTGCAAACAAAAGCCCTAACTCTGGTGATGCACAAACGCGACCAGCTCCATCCACCTTGCCAAATGAGGGAGAAAAAGTTGAGGTATATGTAGAATATAAGAAAGCCAAAATGCAGTATCAGTTCTATTCAGACATGGCTAATATAGCAACAGGAAATAACAATGGAGTATCTCCCGCGACTGCATATTATCTATCGAATAATGATGACGCTCGTGCTGCAAAGGTAAACGTAAAAGCCCAGCAACAGCAAGTCACAAGCATGCAAACATATGTTGATACGACTAAAAGCCTTAATGAATTATCTTAATCGACCGTATCAATAAAAGCACAATGTATGAGCCATATGTATTCATTTGGCGCTTATACAATATCTGATATCTACAACAGACTAAAAATCTCAACATGGATGTATAATTCGCTAAAACCTCATCCTAACTTTTTCAGACTCTGTACTCTGTACTCTGCACTCTGCACTCTGCACTCTGCACTCTGCACTCTGCACTCCAAGATTAACCAATGATGATTAAACTTATCAGCTAAAGCTAATCACTTACCCTTGATTAAAATCAAACGAATCTCCCCCTACCAAGAGTATGCTGAACTTTAGTTTTTTTTAAGCAATACAATATTGACTGGAAAAGTTAAGCCTAATCGATTAAACCTAGTCGCTGTCACGTACATCTAATTAAAGAGTTAGCCATATGAGCTTTAGAATTAACCTCAACTGGATTGCCGCAGAGGAACCTATTGATGATCCCCAGAGTTTTAACCGTGATCACTGCATTACCTTTGGCAGTGGCCAGCAAGTAAATGCATCTTCGGCGCCTGAGTACAACGGCAGTACCGACAAAATTAATCCAGAGGAAAGCCTACTTGCAGCACTCTCGTCCTGCCACATGCTGACATTTTTAACCATTGCCCATCTCAAGCGTTTACCTATCACCTCTTATCAAGATGATGCATACGCAGAGCTAGGCAAAAATGCAGCGGGTAAGCTGTTTATCAATAAGATTGTGTTACAACCAAAAATAGAGTTTGCAGAAGAAGTGACCGCTGACGTGATAGCGAAGATCCATGACAAGTCTCACAGCAATTGCTTCATTGCCAATAGCCTTAATCCTGAGACGCTCTTTGAAATAAAATACTAACAGAACAAGGCCTGCCAGCCGCGAGATTGTCGAGTTTAGGCTGAATGAAAAAAGCGAGGTCATCACCTAGCTTTTTTCATTCGTCAAACACAAATAAGCGTTAGCCATCATTCTCAACAAAGTCATCGGTAAAGTCGGTTTCCCAATACTTATAGCCCTGTACTGTGGCTTGAGCGGCTGCGCCCATTAAGTTAACTTGATAGGTCTTAACACCTGACACATCAACTGATTGGTTAGCCGATGCTTGTTCACCACTGCCTTCATATTCGGCACTTGCCTCAGCTTGCGCCTGTCCTTCGTAACCAGACTCTTTAAAACGAGTGAGCGCATCACGCTGAGTAAAGGCTTGTACAAAAGCCACTTGTTTCCAGCCAATACCGGCTCCAACACCACCTGTTGCAAATCGATAATAAGAAAGCTTGCTGCCCTCATGTAAAACACAGATCCCACCACCTGTCGACAAAGCAAACAGGTAGCTATTACTACCAGTACAAACGACATAGCCGACAGAGTTAGCCACTGCAGTCTTAGCCGCTGGATGTTCATTATAAATCTCCTGTAGCGCTGACTGAGTCTCCTCTCTGGCATGCATTTTTTTCGCTTCAGGGGTATCACCCGTAGCACAACCGACGAGTAATATAGGAAAAGTGACAGCTGCGAGCTTTAGTATATTGGTTCGAAACATAGTTTCATCCTTATCGATAAAAATTGAAGATTAATTAAACAAGGCTTAGTTAAATCCATTATTTATTTCAGCGCCTTTTAACATATAGCACAGGAAACAAGTTGTTGATTCAGTTATATATCACAATCAAGCTTAATGGCGGCTTGATCAAGCCTATGGCCAATTGTCATTCCAATTCTGCTCATTTGATGTTCCTATCTCGCGACCTATCTCCTTAAGCAATCGATCCCTTTTGTAACGATTAAGATAAACCCTTAGGTATAAACTAATGTAACCAGCTTAGATAAACCGCTGAGCTTAACGAGTAAAAAGCTAAAGGCTATTACGCTTCTTTAAAAACGTCCAATCTCGGGATTCCAAAAAGAAAGAGGCAAAAATCATGTAAACCCCCACTAGAAATAGTTGCAAAATCCTAAGATAAAAATTCACCGCAACATCTTTGTCTGTAGAAGACGCCGTAGAGCCAACGACCACCAGCAACGCCGATAAGATCCCTGCATAAAGAGGCGCTTTTGCGGGGTCGGCATAAATTTTTTGCCCAAAGAACAAAGCCGCTAACATCGACATACCGATATAAAATTGCAGTTCAGGTACGATAGTCAGTAAGTTATAAAATACGACTGCTAAAGCCCCACCAATGCCATTGGTTACCAGTAAGAATAAACTCACCTTAATACTTTTCGCTCCCGCTGCTTGCAATGACAAGATGGCAATAAAAATCATGGTCAACAACGCACCCGAAATTTCTAAAAAATAGAAAAAACAGATCACAGGGAAAGCGATAATTAACGCCCGAAATGCTTCATGAGTGCGTTCATCATGGCTCTGCTGTGCGCTCGCTAACTGCTCTTTTTTAGGAGAAAGATCGGGCAATAAAGCATGTAGTAGTGCAAATATTGCCACCGCCACGACACCTGAAAAACTCAAGCCCGCGCCAACGATGATCGCAGCGCCAGGCTGAAGTAGGCTCAGGTAAGGCAGCAGTAAGGTCGCGACAATAAAAATAGTGGCGAAGAAATTCCATTTAGGATCGCTAAAGAGGTAATAGCCCCATAACATCATCATCGCCAGCAGTGGTAGCAACACAATGGGATATTGAGTTGGGCCAAAACTCACCAACCAAGCTAAGCCTATGGTACAGAGCATCGAGATGAGTAGCTCATAAACCGTCTGTATTGTGGGTTCTTGCCTGTCGACTAAAAACTTGGCGACAAATACCGGTACAATAAAGGCGAGTGGCCAAGCCCAAATAGCAGACACCGCTACCGCGAGACCAATGCCAAGAGTAAAGCGCAGTACACGCCGAGTATAGATAGCCTCCGCTGTCACTCCAGACCTAGGGTTGGCACCTGCCTCAGCTAAATCACGAGTAGAGAGATCTTTATCTGACATAAGAGAACCAACTCACCACACGGATCCAAAATTTACCAAACAGGTTAATAATGCTGTTGTCGCTGGTATAGACGATCACATCGGCTTGACCACCAACACGTCTTAACCCTACGGCTTCATCTACAGGTAGTACAATCGTCACCGGAAAGCGCTGAGATTGGCGTAGCCAGCCAGTTTGGCCTGATACCTGTGCCAGTTTGCCCGTCTGCTCACTCTGGCCCCAATCGACTCCGTAATCGATACTGCCGACTTTGGCTTTAAAGACTTCTCCTGGCGCATAATCAAGAGCAAACTCGACATCATCTCCCGCCTTCATATTACCTAAGCTGTTTTCCCTAAAGTAGGCCTCAATCCATACGCCTTCAGATGAAATAAAGGTCATCACTGGTTGACCGGCACTGGCATAAACGCCCTCTTTTAATCTAAAGTTTGACGCCACACCATCAGTGGGCGCAACAATCGATGTTCGAGCCAAATTGATTTGGGCAGTCTCTAGGCTTAACAAGGCTGATTTAACATTGGTGTTATTCTCCCCTTCTGCACCTAAACGCTCCTTGGCTTTAGCCAGATCAGCTTTGGCACTCGCAACACCCGCTTCAGCCTTTGTCAGCTCAGCACGGGCATTATCTGCATCGGCTTGGGACATCACCGCTTTATCAACCATGGCAAAAATACGCTTTGACTGAACTTGGGCATTGGTTAAATTGGCTTGGGCATTCGTCACTTTCGCTTGAGCAGCGGCTACATTGGCTGTCTGTGCACCAACATTTTGACCCGCTTTCTTTAGGGATTGCTCTGCTTGATCTAGTGCAATTTCATAGTCCTGGGGATTAATTTTCGCCAGTACATCTCCCTCTTTTATTAACGTGTTAGGCTCGACTAAAATATCAATTATTTCACCCGAGACTTGAGGACTGATGGGCACCACATAGCCACGAATTCGACCTAGATCGGTTGATGGAATAAACCTGTCGGCGACAAGGTGAAATACAAATAAACAACTGACAACTATTAAGATGATATTAGTCGCTTTGCGAATTTTAGTGTTCTTCTTGTTTTCGGTTTGCTCGACCTCTTTATTCTGCTCGTTACTCGCTGCATCCTCGTTAGCACTCACACCCTTATCTTCCGTCATACTCATCCCTTTGGTCACCGATAATCCTGCACTAACCGCCGTCAGACAGGTACTCAGTATTAAAGCCTATTAACACTCAAATCGCCTGAGCTACTTTTTAATCAGTTTAGTGTCTTGAACAGACAACATTCAACCGTTTTATCAAATTAATTTATCAGCAATTTACTTAAGGTTTAATTAAAAACACGAGCAGAATTGGACACTTCTAGAATGTCGGTAGCGATATATGACGGGCCAGGAGACTCATGCGGGATTGTGTATCCTATTGTGTATTTTTACCATAAAAATAGGCGTTATTGACCTGGGAACTGCTTCGCCAATAACGCCCTAAACTTCACTGTTGCCATGCTTGATAGAAACAAGCACTAGCGTACATTAAAATGCTTTATTTACATCTTCAGCCATGCCTTTTTTGGGCATTGGCTTAGGGTTGAACTCGGTAACCGGTTGCTTATCAAGAGCCTCTTTCAAATAGCTTACCGCCTTGTTTAATTGCGCATCTGTACCGTTAAATGTCGCGTAAGGTAAGTTATTCACCTCGATGTCGGGGCTGACACCACGGCCTTCAATAATCCAACTTCCATCCATTGCATATTGTGGGTACTCGGCAACACGTGCCATACCTCGGTCAGTGAGCGAGTTACGCCCAGACAACCACACTCCAGCGCCTGCAGTTTGCTTACCTATTAATGGCGCAATACCCAGTGCTTTAACTCCAGCAGAGAAGGTTTCACCATCTGAGTAAGTCAGCTGGTCAGTTAATACAACAAGTTGCCCTTTAAAGGTCTGCTGCATATTTCCAGATGGCGTACCATGAGTCGGAGCCCAAAATGCCCAAGTCCGGCGCAGTAATTTTTCGATGATCCAACTATCAATATTACCACCGCGGTTTCGACGCACATCGATGATCAAGCCGTCTTTATCAACGTTGGCATAAAACTCTCTTGCAAAGCTGGCTATATCACCGCTGCCCATGGCGTATAAATGCAAGTAACCTATCTTGCCGTCACTGTTATTAGACACTTGTTCACTATTATGGTGCACCCAGTCTAAGTATCTCAGCTTGGCATTTTTAGATGGACTGATAGGTTTAATAATTGTTTGGTGTGTTTTACCGCCACGCTTTAGCGTCAGTAGTACCTGTTTGCCACTTTGGTTACGTAAAAGCTTAGTGACATCGGCTATATTGCTTAGCTTCTTAGCATTGATAGCGACTATCACATCACCGACTTTAGCATTAACGCCCATCTGTTTAAGTGGAGCTGCTTGTTCCGGCAATTCAGGATCGCCCTGATATATATGCTCGATAACAACGCCAGTTTTAGTCTGCTCGAGTCGCGCGCCTAAGCTGGCCGATTTAGCTTTATCGAGATCTTTGGCAAAGTCGCCACCACGCACTTGAGAATGAAGAGAGTCAAGCTCGCCCATCATCTGCATAAAGAGATCATTGAGCTCATGGCGATCGGTTAGTCGCTCTACCAATGGCTGATATTTCGCCTTAGTGGCTTGCCAGTCTAAGCCGCGCATGCTCTTGTCATAAAATGAGTCACGGTGCATTAACCATGCATCTTCAAACATCTGTTGCCATTCTGCTGCTGGCTCAATGGCAAGTTGCCATAAATCTGTTTGTACCTTGGTATGCTTAAGCTCTTTAGGAAGCTTATCTCCAGCATCGACAATTAACATCTCACTGCCTTGCTTAGATTGCTTACGAATAAAGAGCTTCTCGCCATCTTGAGACAGCTTGAACTCGCCTACATCTGCAGAAAAAGTGTCAACTTTTGGACTGAGCGGATCGAACTTGACGAGCTTGAGTGTCGACTTGCCACTCATAGTGCTATCGAGTAGGTAAAACTTATCTTTTGCCATCTGCAAAGAATCGTAGTTACCCGCAGCAACCGGAACTTGCCATAATCGACTCGATAAGCCCTCCCAATCGACTTGAGCCTCTACCTCATCATCTGGCTTTGCCGGTTCAGACATCAGCTCGTTGGGCTTTTGAAATGCAAATCGCGCGTCCTCATTCAATGCAATTGCAAACACCTGCGTGCGCTTATTGAACATAGGGCCTAGGTTTCTGTCGCCCCAAGGTGAGCTAGGAGTAGAAACAAACTTTCTATTTGATAGGAAATATAGCCAGTCACCATCAACACTAAAGCTTGGTGAAAAAGACTCATACTTATCACTCGTTAACGACTCAGCACGATGCTCTTTTAGCGAGTACAACACTATTTGAGGACGCGCCTTGCCCATCTCAGCTTTCGTTAACGCAATAAAACGGCTATCGCCAGACCAAACAATATCGGCGTATGGCCCTAACCCCTCACCTTGAGTGATTATTTTCTTGTTACTGCCTTTTTTCACATCGAACAACCAAACATTACCGTCGTAATCATCGTGGGCAAGGTAACGTCCATCCGGAGATAAGTGCAGGTTAAGCCTTAAGGTTTTACCGTCTTTAGTGAGTTGCTTAGCGTTGTCACTGCCATCGGCGGCATATCGCCATAGTTCTTGCTCTCCCGATGCATCACTAATCGCGTAAACCCAATGACCATCTTGGCTCATTACAGCATGACTAACTCGGCTGTGACCTGGCAATGCTATTTCAATCAGACGTTGCCCATCTGTACCCGCAATAGCCACATTGCTTCTCGCGGTAATAGCCACCTTATCCCCTTTAGGTGAAAAAGTTGTGGCTGTTGCGTATTTCATCGGCTCCTTGACCCAATGCTCACGCTTTTGTGCAAAGTCAGAGATAAGATTAATATCAAGGATTTGCTCTTTGGCTGAAGCGATATCAAACAATTTAATATCGGCGCCTTGTTGAAACACTATGCGGCCTTGATTTAATCTTGCAGCACGTACTTGCCAGTCTGTGTAATGAGTGTGCTGCTTAAGATCATTCCCCGCGGTAGACATAGACCAGATGTTATCATTGCCGTCGCTGTCACTAATAAAATACAAGCGAGATTGCCACAACATAGGTTGCCTGACAGAGCCTTGATGACCCTGAGTCAATGGCGTAGCTTCTTGTGTGCTGCCTAGCTTGAATTTCCACAGTTCACCTTTAGCTCCACCGCGATATACCTTGGCATTATCACCTGTAGTTTGCAGACCAAAGCGGGTGAAATAGACATATTCACCTTTATCATCAATCGCCCCTTCTATGGCATCGGCAAGCGGTAAATCAGTCGTTAACAGGGTCTTTGGATCAACGGTTCGAAGTACCCAATAATTCGCTGGGCCAAATGCATTGTCGGTTGAGTAAAGCACCTTACCGTCAGCGGTCCAGCCTTGAACGCGAACTCGACTATTTTCAAAGCTGACACGCTTAGCTTGCCCACCCGTAATAGGAATAACGTAAACTTCAGATGAGCCTTCATAATTAGCCACGTACGCTACTGATTTTCCATCGGGGGAGATTGTAGCCCCCAATTCTTGTGCAGGTAAACTCGTTAGACGCGTCGCTTGAGAGTCACCTAATGACTGAGTCCAAAGATCGCCTTCGGCCGTAAAGACCAAGGTTTGTAGGTTTAATGCTGGCGCACGAAAATAACCAGGTTTGACCATGGACTGTGAGGCAAAAGAGGGGAATACATTAAATGTGCCTAAGGCAAGCATGCAGCATGCAAGAGAGTGACGAAGTTTCATCTGAGCTAGCAATCCTGTTGTTATTGTTATTAAACAAATAAATTTAAGGCCACAAGGTAGCAAAAAATCTACAAAGCATCAGCAAAATACTACTGAATAAGTATTAGCAAATGTGTTTCTCAGCCCTTAAGTAAAATTGAGCCAAACTTGCTCAATTTTACTTAATCAGTAACGGCTACGCTTAAACAAGCACCGTTAATGTTTAACCTCGGTCGCACTTGGCTTGCTACTACTCTACTTGTTAAAATCTATGCTGGGTATCGATCTTCTAGAGGAGACCTCTCTTGGGATCTGGGACGGGTTCAAATCACTTTAAACCCATCTGTGCTAGGTTAAAGTGCTCTCTATCCTCTAGCAATATAGAGACAAAATAAAGCCCGCTTAAAAGCGGGCTTTATCGTTCTAGCGTTAAAAAACGAGAGTTCTGAGCGCTAGTTAATGGCCAGACATAACAGCTTTTTGTAACTTAAGGTACCTTGCGTTAAGCGAGTGCGACGCCTGTAGCAACTGCGGTTGTTGTTCAGCTAACAGCGTCAGTAAACGCTGAGCCTTGGCTATCTCTTTAGCTCTGATCAACTGCTCAATATTATCAAGTTGTGCGATTAAGGCAGCGTCTGCGGCCATAAACTCTTTGCCCTGTTTGACCCAAGCAGCTTTGTCATCAGGTTGCTCCGCCAATTGGCTAGGATTATCCATCGAACGCATCATCTGTGGCTTAGGCGGAGATGACATCATGACCGGCTGCCCCTGCTCTAATACATCACCCTTTTTCATTGCTGGATTTATGACAAACAATGTCACCACGACCAATACCGAGGCTGCTGAAGATAATGGCCAGCGATATTTACGCCAAAAAGACTGACTCTGTAAAGGCTTCTTTATTCGGCTACGCGCCAGATTAAGGATCTGTTCATCAAGTTCACTTGATGGCTGCTCCTGAGTCATTTTTTGATAAAGTGACTTAATTTCAACTTCGTTTGCTTCATGCTCTTTATCAGTCATGATTAGCTCCTTGCCATTTTAAGTCGACACAATCCTTAAGCCCTTTATAAGCGTAACGAATGCGACTTTTAGTCGCCTCTAGCGTCGCGCCTGCGATATCGGCAATGATTGCCGCCGTAAAGCCCATCTCTACATTTAGCAAAAATGCCTCTTTTTGCACTTGTGGTAAGTTCGCCACGCAGCCTTTAAGCAAGTTTGCTTTTTGATTATCCAACATTAGCCCTTCAGGATTAAGGGTATCATTACTCAGTTGAGTCTCAGCATCTTGCTCTGGCTCAAAAACATCACTGAAATTACTTACCGGTTTAACGGCCCTGACATGATCAACAATCAAATTATGAGCAATGCGATATAACCAGGTAGTGAATTTTGCGCTGGCTTCATAGAGGCTGGCAGCTTTAATCACTCGACTCCAGGTTTCTTGGTAGAGATCTTCAGCCAATTGCGGGTCGTGGATCTGTCGAACAAAATACCGATATAGTGGCCCTTTGTGCTTACGATAAAGTAGCTCAAACGCATGGCTACTGCCTGCTGCATATTGCAGCATCAAAACGTGATCGGCATCGAGCTCTAGAGAGGCTTGGGATGAGGGCAAAGGTTGCTCCACAGTATCTTCCTTAGCTAAAAAATTTGGACATTTTCGACCGCTAAGCTTTGTCCAGTTAAACCTATATTGCAAGTGCTTAGCTCAAGCAATAACTTATGAGGTGGCTAGCATTAGCCATAATAGTGAAGAACAGCAATCTGAGACAAGAATTAACAGCAATATGACTAAGTGGCGTGAAGAACGTAACCCATAAAAGTGCCGCACAGAAAAACTATCTTAGCGGCATTTCATTGCTAACAGACGTATTCAGAATAGACTGATTAACTTAAGCGAGCTTGGCTTGTAGAGCGGCATCTTTAGCTGCAACAGCTTCAGCAGACTTAGCACGCTCTTCTTTAACGGCCACAGCAAGGGCATCATCGCCAACGGCTAACATTTGCGCCGCAAGATAACCTGCATTTTTAGCGCCTGCGCTACCGATAGCCACCGTTGCTACAGGTACGCCGCCAGGCATCATCACTGTCGATAAAAGTGCATCGTGTCCTTGTAGTGGGCCGCAATCAATTGGTACACCGATAACAGGGCGAGTCGTAATACCCGCGACCGCACCAGCTAGGTGCGCAGCAAGACCTGCTGCACAAATAAAGACTTTACAACCACGCGCTTCTGCATCAGTTACGTAGCTATGCGTAGCTGCAGGCGTTCGGTGAGCCGAAGTCACTTTTGCTTCAAACTTAATTCCGAAAGTGTTAAGCACATCGAGGGTGGCTTGCATTGTAGGCAGATCTGAATCTGACCCCATTAATACTGCAACAAATGGTTGGCTCATGTTAAGTCCTGTAGGGCGGTGCATTATTATATTTGCGCGCATTATAATGACATTAAGCGCATTGAGTAAACAGGCTTCCCCTAAGCCTGCGACGCCGTTATCACAGGGTTTTCAAAAGCTGAAAATCACTTATTAATACATATGTATAGCAAACAAGTGTATGGTTAATTATCAGCTTGAGAATTGATAACTTCTGGTTAATTCAGCACTAATTTAGTGGTAAAGTAGTTGCAAAATTTAGCAGGAAAGAATGCTAGATATTAGGTTCGAAACCTACCCGGCTTTATGTATATAGTATGAGATGAGATTTAGTACGATACTCGACGTTGTCAGCAGTGTATTTTACTTGTATATAGGTAGTGTCGATTTATAAGTGAATTAGAAATGAGAGTGGAAAGTGAGTCATAAAGCTGAATATAAGCACTTTTTAAGCGACATCGACGGCACATCAATGGTGAGATTTACGAATAAGGATATTCATAATGCCCATTAAAGATAGCTTGAAGAAAAAAAAGATAGACTCAGTCGGTCTAAAAACGCATCTCGCGCTTTTAGGAACTCCAATGCTATTACTCCTCATCGGCTGGGGCATTTTCTTTCGTATCAGCCCGACGCCAAACTCTGTCGCTAACTTAGTCTTAGTCGCAATAATCTATTTATTAGGTTACAGCTTAAGTTATTACTTCCATCAAGGTCGATTGAACCGATTATGGGAGCATCTTCAGCAGGTCATTCATGTTAACGATACCACCTTTGCATTGGTCAATATTGCTAATCGTTACCAAGATGAGCGCGCCTTTCTTGATGCGTTACTCAAGAAATCTGTCAGTAGTATTGATGGCGCTGAGATGGGATCGATTATAAAAGTGGATGCCAACACTGGGGAGTTGCACTTTGAGTCCACCGTCGGCATTGATATCAACAAGCTCAGACAAGTTAAATTCAATCTCAGCCAGTCTTTCGAATACCTGCTGACCAAAGGCAAATGTGACCGAGTCGTAGTCATCGATGATATGGCCAATATCAATGCCCATAGCACCCTAAGCACCGCCGAACAACAAGTCTTGCTCACCGCACCTGAGGCACCTATTCGTTCAACCTTATCCAGCCCAATACATATCGACGGTGCTCTCTATGGCATGCTGAATTTAGACAGTGCAAGAATTAACGCTTTTAGTCATTACGACAGAAACTTGGTGGCAATCCTAACTCATGAAGCGGCGAATGCTATTGCGCTTTATCAGAAGACACGTCAAATTAACTTATTAGCCAATTTTGATAGTTTAACTCAACTTTATAACCGTCAACGCTTTGAAGAAGGAGTTAACAACTGGAAGATTAAAGCGCACTTTGGCAGTTATTTGGTCGTGTTAGATCTTGATAATCTAAAAGTAATTAATGACAGTGACGGACACCAGGCAGGCGATAAAGCCCTGTTGTATTTTGCTAGTACGCTAAAAATGCATTGGCATAGTAAACACTTGATTGCTCGCTATGGAGGTGATGAATTTGTTGCCCTATGCCACGGACCGCTAGAGCAGCTTGAAGAAGATCTTAAACAGATCAGGCAAATGCTAGCAGAGCAGCACTTAAGCGACAAACCTGCTTATAAATCTATGCCCGATATTCAGTTCAGTTACGGCATCGCTGACTACCAAGGGGATTTAAATACCAGCTTTAAAGCGGCTGATAGACTGATGTATCAACATAAACGAGGCAAAAAGGCCTCAACTCAGACAAATTATCAATAAAAAGCCCCCGCAAATGCAGAGGCTGTTATGTAAAGTCATTTAGCGATTTATTAGCGTTTATATTAGTGGCACTTGCTTATTGGCGCTTATTTCTTAACGCAAGGCTCGAGAGCTTAGTTGTTACTCTTAGCTCTAGAGCATGATGTTAATTTTAGTTTTAGAGCTTGATGTAAATAGTAGTGCTAAAACCTGTTCTCATTTTGTCTGGATAGGTCAGTATCGACTACCCAAAAAACAGTCGCCACAACCAGGATGAATCGAGATCCTCCTGACACTGCCTATATTGGGCTGCATATCGCTTAGAACGCTCATCTACACGGCCAGCAACCTTGATTAACCATGCTTTTTGATTATACGTTTTGCGTTTATAGCCCCCCCAACCTTCATGGTAATTCAAGTACTGGTTACGAGCATCCCACTTGGACACGCCATTGATTTTGTGCGTTTTGTAAATAAACCATCCCATAAAATCCATAGCGTCATCAAAGTTACTTCGACTTGACCAGGAGTTACCAGTTTCCTTAACGTAGTCATCCCAAGTCATGGTTTTTGCCTGCGCATAGCCATAAGCATCACTTGCTCGGCCAATAGGAATAAAGCCTAAAAAATATTCCATCGGTGGAGCAGCATTGTGCTTAAAAGAGCTCTCTTGATACATCATGGCTAAAGGAACATGTATCGGTACTCCCCATTTTTCGCGGGTATCTTTTGCAGCGCTATACCAGGAGCGATTCTCTGTGTAAATCGAACAAAGATTTTCGGGATCTTTTGGAGGAGGAGTCGCGCACCCAGTCAATAGGGTCGCTAAAATAACAGTCGTAAATAACGCGGGCCATTTCATAAAAAAAGATACCAACAGACAGTAATAGCAAAGCCATAGTGTCACACTGATAGCTTAAAGATGCAATTGAGCGTTATGGGAATTGTGTTGTAAATCAGATGAGAGTAGCTCGAACCTACCGCGATTACCTCCCCCTACTGGGCAGGTTGAAGCTCACAGTCATGGGGCTCTTGTTGCCATACTTCCGGTTGCCAAAAACCTTTATCATTACCGCGATAAACTTTGTCGACATTAAACTTGGCACCAATATGATAGCGCTCATTATGTGCCACATTCACCGTAAGCTCTTTAGGGATGCGAGCGCTAAGTTTGACCTTCAAATTCGGTGCATCAATCAACTCAGCAAGAGTAAAGGTGTGTTTACCTACACTTAACCGATAATAAGGTTTAGATATAACAGGCTTTCCATCTAGGTGAGTTACCACGACGCGATAAATATCAGCGTCGTGGTCGGGCTCCATATACGTCGCAACGATACCGCATTGATTGGCGGTATCAGGTTGAGTTGCACAACCCGATACCAGCAATACCAATGCAGTAAAACTTAATATATTTTTGAACCCTTTAGTCACCAAGGTTAAGCCTTAAAATAATCAACTAAAAACTGATCGAAGCTCACACTTGGCTCAGCTTCTAGCTTCGCTTGTTTCTCGAGTGATACAATTGCGTCTTGCTCATAGCGCATTGTCACAGCCTCTGACAGAGGATAGTTTTTGAGTTCTTGATGGTACTGCTCTGCAAGCTGTAACACCCAGTCACTATGATCTATTTGGTCTTGTTTTAGTCCTTTAATAATTTGTCCCGACAAGGTTTCGTCTGGATTATTAACGGCTTTGTGCCACTTAGTCAGCGCAACCTGGTAATCTTCTCGGCTGTCATCGTCAAGTAGTGAAGCGATATCACTAAGATCACCAAACAATGATTCAAGCCAATGACTTAAGCTCAGCGGCTCACCTGAACGGGTTAACATAAGCCCCGGCTTACGCCCCTCAAGCACGACAGCTTGTAGATTAGCGGCAATTTCCGCCTCTTCACTTGCATCAGATGCCGCTGAAGGTTGCAATAAGCAGTTCAATAAGAAAAGGTCTAAGAAACGGATCTGTGACTTTTCAATACCCACTGAGCTATAAGGGTTAACATCTAATGCTCTGACCTCTATATACTCAACCCCTGCTCGAGCAAGTGATTCTGACGGTTTCTCATTACCTTTAGCAACACGTTTAGCACGTATAGGCGAGTAAAATTCATTTTCAATCTGTAAAATATTGGCGTTAAGCTGACGATACTCGCCATCTACTTTAACGCCAATTTTTGCGAAATTAGCCGAAGGCATATTAATCGCGGATTTCATCCCTTCCAAGTAACAAGCTAAGCTGTTGTAACTAATATTTAAGTTGTCTTGCTCTTGGTTGGTATAACCTAAGTCACTCATCCGTAAAGAGGTGGCATATGGCAAATACAAAGTGCCATTGCCTATGACTTCAAAAGGAAAGTTATTCGTCTTAGGGTCTTGAATAAATGTGCTGCAAAGCGCTGGTGATGCACCAAATAAATACGGTAATACCCAGACTAGGCGACGATAGTTACGAATGAGACCGAAATAAGACTCTGAGATAAAATCCTCTAAGCTTAAAGATTTATCCGATAGCTCATACAGCCTGTCCCAGAGCTGGTCTGAAACAGAAAAATTAAAATGCACGCCTGAAATAATTTGCATCTGAGCGCCATATCGATAGGTCAGCCCTTTACGATATAAACGTTTCATTTGGCCAGTGTTAGAACTACCGTAATCCGCAATGGGGATATCACCCGCATCGCCAAGGTAGCACGGCATACTTACAGGCCACAGTCGTTGGCCATTTAAGTGCCGGACACTATAGGCATGAGTTAAGGTCAAATCTTCGACTAATTCATCGATATCTTCAAAAACAGGAGTAATAAACTCAAGTAGGGATTCGCTATAATCTGTGGTGATCCGCGAATTGGTTAACGCCGAACCTAACGCTTGTGGATGTTTATCCAACGCTAGATGACCCGACTTTTCAATTCTTAACGCTTCACGCTCAATGCCTCGTTGCATTGTTCTTAGCGCTTGACGACTTGCCGTATCCGACAACTTACCTACTAATTCATTGAAAGATTTCAATACATTACTCTCTAGTACGTGACTTTTACCCATATAGCAATTCAGTCAGACCCGCTATAGACAACTTAAATTTCAAGTCGTACCAAATTAGCGTTTAGTTAACTGCCAGCATAATAAACGATGAGATGATGCCATAGATTTAGCACCATCTCTCGGATATATGGACTAATTATGTCTTTTACAACTGTAAAATTTCAATTGGATAACCAAGTGTTGATAATTCAGACTCAATTTGAGCCCGGTCGCCAACAACCAATATCACCATATCGTCTAAATTCAACTGCTCTTTAGCCAGTTGATTGAGTTCATTTAGGCCAATACTGTTAGTGATTGCAGTTTGCTGCTCACTGTAGTTATCGTCCAAATTATAACGCTGAATATTACGCATCAAGCCCGCTTTTTGATATGGCGTTTCATAGTTTAATGCCTTGGACTGTGAGATTGAACTCTTCATAAACTCGAGTTCTTTATCTGTCATCCCTGTTTCCTGAAAAGCATTAATCTCTTTGATAAATTCAATTAGTGCCTTTGTCGTCACATCACTACGCACGCTAGCCGTTGCTTGGTAAAAACCGAGTTCTGGGCCACCTGAGAAATAGCTTCTTGCGCCGTAGGTGTAACCTTTGTCTTCGCGAAGGTTGAGGTTAATTCGGCTATTGAATGCACCGCCCAGTGGGTAGTTCATCAAATACGATTTAAAGAACTCGCCCGTTGCATCATATTTAAGTCCACGCTTGCCAATCTTAATCACAGATTGGGCCGCTTCTGGCTTATCTACAATATAGATTTTTCCACCCTCAAACTTGGGTAACGCTGCAAGCTCTGGCAAAGGCGTTGCGGCCCCCTTCCAACTAGAAAGCGTAGCAAGTTTTGCTAGCATCTGCGCTTCATTCAAGCTGCCTACTGCCACTATTTGCGCATTACCTGCGGTATATTGCTGCTTATAGAAGGCGTTAACGTCATCTAACGTCATTGCTGAAACAGTGGCAATTGAACCGCCAGAGCTTACACCAAATGGGCTATTTTCGCCGTATAACAAACCGCTAAACGCCGTTGAAGCCAGATAGTTAGGCTCGGTAAGCTCTCGCTGTAAGTGTTGTAACTTTTGCTGCTTCACTCGCTCAAAATCGGCAGCGGTAAAACCGGGGGCAAATAGCTTCTCTTTGACTATGACCATGGTCTTATCAAGATTAGCTGCTAATGATGATATTTTAACTTGGCTTTGATAACCACTTGCACTGAAACTCACATTGCTGCCTAGCATTTCTAACGCTTGAGTGAGCTCCTCAGAGCTGCGCTTCTTGCTCGACTCATTCATCATTGACGCTGTCATGCTAGCAAGACCGGCTTGGTTTACATCTAATAAGCGGTGACCGCCATTAAGATAGATAACGATTTCAACCGTTGGCGTTTCGCTCGTCTGAGTACCAATGACCTGGATTTTATTGGCAAGCTCACCAGTCCAAAGCTCAGGCATGCTCAGTACTGGCGTTGGACCTGCTGCTGGAATAATACTTCTATCAAATGCAGAGGTGAGCTGTGGCTTAATCGCTACGTTTTCAACCGCAACGGAAGCGACCACCTCGGCAGGGGCAACAAAGTTATCTGCTTTAGCAATAAGTTGAGCTTGCCCCTGGGGCACGACGCTCATTACCACCATGGGCTTATCTTTGATGTATTTGTTAAACACACGCATCACATCAGCTTTGGTGACGTTTGCATAACGAGCCAAATCAAAGCCAATCATATCTGGGTTGTCAGAGAAGGTTTCATTAAAGGCTAGACTTGCCACCTTACCTTGTACGCTCTGCAAGCCGAATATCGTCCCCGCTTCAAAGTTAACTTTAACTTTTTCAAGATCATCATCGGTCACTCCGCGCTGTTCAAATTCAGCAATAGAGTCCTGCATCGCTTGCTCGATTTCAGCTAAGTTACCACCACGAGCAGGGTTTGCTAACGCGTACATAGAAAATTGACAAGCTAGCTCTTGGCAAGGATGACTTACACCCGCTTGTACTGCTAATCCATCTTTGACTAAGTTCTTATAAAATAGTGATGTCTTACCGCCACCTAAGATATTTGATAGCAGATCCAGCGCAGCTTCATCTTCATGGCGGGCATAAACGGTTGGCATACCAATACGCAGTAAGGGTAAGTGGACTCTATCTTCCATCGACAAGTAACGCGTTGCATCAAGAGTCACTAACTCTTTCACTGGCGCGTCGACTGCTGGGCCTGCAGGGATCTCACCGAAGTACTTATTCACCCAAGCAAGAGTTTGCAGCTCGTCGAAGTCACCACCAATGGTTAAGGTTGCATTATTAGGGCCATACCAACGCTGGAAGAAATGCTTAACATCTTCTACATCTGCACGATTTAAATCTTCAGGCCAGCCGATCACTGGCCATGAATAGGGGTGACCTTGTGGGTAAAATGCTTGATTGAAACGCTCTCCCATACGACCATATGGGCGATTATCTACTCGTTGGGCGCGTTCATTTTTAACGGTCTCGCGTTGAACTTCAAACTTTTCTTCTGTTAATGCTGGCAAGAAAAAGCCCATGCGATCTGATTCTAACCAGAGCATTTTTTCCAGCTGATTATTCGGTACAGTTTCAAAGTAGTTAGTACGGTCGGTATTAGTGGTGCCATTTAAGGTACCGCCAGACTCAGTCACCATCTTAAAGTGCTGTTCATCCCCAACATTTTCAGAACCTTGGAACATCATATGTTCAAAAAGATGGGCAAAGCCTGAGCGTCCTTCTAATTCACGGCCAGATCCCACATGGTAAGTGACGTCAACATGTACCAAAGGATCTGAGTGATCTTCATGTAAAATCACCGTCAAGCCATTCGCTAATTGGTATTTGCGGTATGGGATCCCAACTTCATCATTACTAAAACTTACCGTTTCAAGTAAGACCACACCTTCTGGTAGCGATGTTGAATTTTGTTGCTGTCCAGCACATCCCAATAATGCAGCACTTACCGCTGCGGCCAATATCCATTTTTTCAATGACTCTCTCCTTTTCCAACAGGCGTTATTAGCATCTTTTGCCACGCTGTATATTGATGCACCTAGTATTACCCACTACAGATAAAACAACCAGCGGTGTAATTTCAAATAATTAACCTAAAAATATGCCGTTTTTAATAACAATTGAAGCAAAGAATACACTTATTTATCGACAACAACATCAGGAGTAAAATTCCTTACCGAGTGAATTAATGCAATTTTTTTCACAGATGAAATAAAAACACCACCTTGTTGCAATCAAGTTAAAATTTAAAGTTATTAAAACAAACTCTTTTATCACAATATGTTATAACCAAATCGGTTTGTGATACACGCCACACTATCTATAGAATGAGCATCACTGGGTAACTAAATGTAAACCTTGTTAGAGGTTGCCTGCAAACTATTACTGGAGTGAACACCGATTCCCCCGTAAAGTAACTTTAGAAAAATAAAATTTTTGGAATTTCAACAATGTGGCAAGCAATTAAAAGTATCCCTTTTTGGCAGAAAGTATTAGCTGCCTTTATCTTAGGCGCCGGCGTTGGCGTCATTTTTGGTGAGTCTGCAACGGTACTTAAACCGCTGGGCGATCTGTTCATTAGTGCGATTAAGATGTTAGTCGCACCGTTAATATTCTGCGCCATCGTTGTCAGTATCACTTCGCTAGGCTCCCAAGTCAGTTTAAAAAGACTCAGCTTTAAAACCTTAGCCATGTTCATGTTTACTGGCACAATCGCTTCGCTGATAGGCTTAACTGTCGGCTCAGTTATCGATATGGGCGGTTCCATGGAGCTGGTAGCGACCGAAGTTCGTGAGCGAAATGTACCTGGATTTGCTCAAGTCGTTTTAGATATGATCCCTGTCAACCCGTTTGCCTCGCTGGCTGAGGGCAAGGTACTGCAGATCATCATATTTGCAGCTTTGATTGGCATTGCGATTAATAAAGTAGGTGAAAAAGCTGAACCATTAAAACGCACTATCGAAGCGGGTGCAGAAGTCATGTTCCAGTTAACCCGTATGGTGTTACAACTTACCCCAATTGGTGTATTTGGTTTAATGGCTTGGGTTGTTGGCGAATACGGTTTATCTACTCTGCTGCCATTAGGTAAGTTTATCGGTGCTATCTACTTAGCCGCATTGATCCATATTATCTTTGTCTACGGTGGTTTAATTAAGTTTGCCGCCAAGTTAAGCCCGATGCAGTTTTTCCGTAAAGCGATACCTGCGCAAATCGTTGCATTTACCACAGCATCAAGTTTTGGCACTTTACCTGCCAGCACGCGCTGCACGGAATCTATGGGCGTTTCTAAGCGCTATGGCTCTTTTGTGCTGCCCTTAGGTGCCACTATGAACATGGATGGCTGTGGGGGAATTTACCCTGCTATTGCCGCTATTTTTATCGCCCAGATTTATGGCATTTCATTAGATATGACTGACTATATGCTTATCGCTGTAACCGCAACGGTCGCGTCTGTCGGCACCGCTGGTGTACCCGGCAGCGCAATGGTTATGCTAACAGTAACGTTAGGCGTTGTCGGTTTGCCACTTGAAGGTATCGCTTTTATTGCTGCAGTCGACCGTATTATCGATATGATCCGCACAGCAACGAACGTCACTGGCGACATGATGACCGCCGTTGTGATTGGTAAATCAGAGGGCCAGCTTGATGAAACGCAGTTCTACGCCCAAGAGAATGCCCCTGTAGAGCAAGCTAGTAACTAGTACTCACTTGTCATTCAATAAAAAGGCCGCAATCGCGGCCTTTTTACTTTATACTTTTCAATATTCTACTAAGAATACAGACTATTTTGGAGCGCTTAGATATGACAAAACTCTTCATTCTTCCGATACTGCTTTCGCTGGCATGGGCACTTTTTCTTAACTATAACGGCGTACCATTAAAGCAAGGAAAGACGGGGTTTCTCTATATCATCGGCATCAGCCTGACCATCATTTTTGCACTGGTATTTTTACTCTGGCTCACTGCGGGTCAAAACCTCAAGTATTAACCCTCTATAACAAGGTTAATATTGATCAGTACAAGAAAGCATTCGACTCAAGTGTTGTTGGCTCATTCAACACGAAAGGAAGATGAAATATAGGCATAGTTCTATAAAACCGTTGGCGTACACAACCATCGGAACTTAAAACTCAGTGCAAAAACATTAGTGCCTAAAAGCGAACCACTGCACGTTAGTGACTGAAAGATGAGGCATAAAAAGTCCTACTAAAGAGCAGGACTTTTCGGTTATGTGCTACAAGGCTGTCAGTTCTAAGAACGAGTTAATAATGGGTCAATCCAAAACCCGTTAACCCAAACTAATGCTCAAGCTAGTACCCAAACAAGTGCTTAAAGCTCAGGCTAGTACTAAAAATAGGTCTTAAACTAGCACTCATAAAATAGTAGTCAAAGCTTGTTAGCCAAGAACCGCCAGTAATACCCCCGCCGCTACCGCACTGCCTAATACACCAGCAACATTCGGCCCCATGGCATGCATCAACAAGAAGTTTTGGTTATTCGACTCTAGGCCAACCTTGTTAACCACTCGCGCAGCCATCGGTACAGCCGAGACTCCGGCAGCGCCCAGTAATGGATTAATTTTACCACCAGAGAGTTTGCTCATCAGTTTTGCCATAAGTACCCCCGTAGCAGTACCAATAGCAAATGCTACTGCACCAAGTACTAAAATACCTAAAGTTTCCATCTGTAAGAACTGTTCTGCTGACAGCTTAGAACCAACTGCAAGACCTAAGAATATGGTCACAATATTAATCAGTTCATTTTGCGCAGTGTTTGATAACCGATCGACAACACCTGATTCACGCATCAAATTACCAAGACAGAACATGCCAACCAATGGGGTTGCTGCAGGCAAGGCTAAGATGGTAAGACCGAGCACCATCAGCGGAAAGATGATCTTCTCTTTCTTGCTCACTTCACGCAGCTGCTCCATCTTAATTTGACGCTCAGATTCAGTTGTAAGCAAACGCATAATAGGCGGTTGAATTAACGGTACCAGTGCCATATATGAGTATGCGGCAACGGCAATAGCACCAAGCAGATCCGGCGCAAGTTTAGAGGCTAAGAAAATAGCCGTTGGCCCATCTGCCCCACCAATAATGGCAATGGCTGCCGCGTCAGTCATCGAGAACTCAAACCCTGGGATCAAGTTCAGCCCGATAGCCCCTAAAAGGGTCGCAAAAATACCAAACTGAGCCGCTGCGCCAAGTAACAGCATTTTAGGGTTAGCGATAAGTGCACCAAAATCCGTTAACGCCCCGACTCCCATAAAGATAAGCAGAGGGAAGATCCCAGTTTCAATGCCTACGTGATAAGCGAAATAGAGTAGTCCACCTTCATCGGTAAACCCACCGTTGGGAATATTGGCCAGTATTGCGCCAAATCCAATCGGTAGCAGTAGCAAAGGCTCAAACTTCTTTGCAATTGCTAAATATAACAATAGGCAGCCAACACCCATCATCAACAATTGGCCTAAGGTAAAATTAGCAATACCAGACTCAGACCAAAACGCGATTAATCCTTCCATGATGACCCCTACGCCAATGCTAACAGTTGACTACCAACTGTGACTGCATCACCTTCTTTAACCCAAACCTTTGAGATCACCCCATCAGCTTCGGCGCGCACTTCCGTTTCCATCTTCATCGCTTCAAGAATAATCACCACATCGCCCTCTTTGACACTATCACCTGGCGATACATGTACCTTAAAAATATTGCCTGAAAGCGGAGCATTCTGCTCATGCTTAACTGCAGCTATATCAACAATCGCTGGTGCATGGGCAGCCCCATGGTTTGGCGCTGCAAACGGCACAACGTTTTCTGCCGGGGTTATTTGGCTAATGTCGCCACCTTCTGCAACTTCAACAACAAAGCTTTGCCCCTGTACGGTCACCGTATAGGTTTCAGGTCCTTGCTTATTGGCAGCAGCAAGCTCCGCCTTTTTAGCCTCTTCAAGCGCTTTAGCAGCCACGTCAGGTTTAGGTTCAAACGCATCGGGGTTATTGCGATTACTTAAAAACTTAAGGCCTATTTGTGGGAATAAAGCATAAGTAAGTACGTCATCATCAAGCTCTTTAGCAAGCGATATACCATCGGCAGCCGCTTTGTCTTTAAGCTCTATGCGTAATTTATCTAATTCAGACTCAAGTAGGTCTGCTGGTCGACAGGTAATAGCCTCTTTGCCAGCCAATACTCGTCGTTGCAGCTCAGCGTTAACCGGAGCTGGCGTCGCGCCATACTCACCTTTCAACACCCCTTCAGTTTCTTTAGTCATCGACTTATAACGCTCGCCTGTAAGCACGTTAATGACTGACTGTGTACCCACAATTTGTGACGTCGGCGTGACCAAGGGTAAAAAGCCTAAATCTTCACGAACGCGAGGGATCTCTTCTAGAACCAGATCTAACTTATCGCCAGCACCTTGCTCTTTTAGCTGGCTTTCCATATTCGTTAACATGCCACCAGGAACTTGTGCCCGTAAAATTCGTGAGTCGATCCCCTTTAATTCACCTTCAAATGCGGCATACTTTTTACGCACAACTCTAAAGTACGCAGCAATCTCTTCCAGCAAGGCCATGTCATAACCTGTCGCTCTATCTGTTCCTTCAACCATCGCCACTAAGGTTTCTGTTGCGCTATGACCATAGGTTTGGCTCATAGAAGAGATAGCAGTATCGAGCACATCAATACCCGCTTCTATAGCTTTTTGATACGTAGCAGTACTTAGACCTGTGGTTGCATGACAATGCAAAGAGACAATGAGATCGGTCTGCGATTTGATTTGGCTAATCATATCGAAGGCTTCAAAAGGCTTTAATAAACCTGCCATATCTTTAATACAGAGCGAATGACACCCCATATCTTCTATGCGCTTAGCCATATCGACCCAGGTAGTTAAGTTGTGTACCGGGCTTGTGGTATAAGATAGGGTTCCTTGGGCGTGGCCACCGACTTCAACAACAGACTTAACCGCCGTCTCAAGATTACGCACATCATTCATCGCATCGAATACGCGGAAAACATCAACACCATTGGTATAAGCTCTTTCAACAAAGCGATTCACCAAATCATCGGCATAATGACGGTAACCCAGCAGATTCTGTCCTCGTAGTAACATCTGTTGAGGGGTGTTAGGCATTACCTTTTTCAGTTCACGGATCCGCTCCCACGGATCTTCTCCAAGATAACGAATACAGGAGTCAAATGTGGCGCCGCCCCATGATTCTAATGACCAAAAGCCGACTTTATCGAGTAAAGGCGCGATGGGTAACATATCTTCGGTACGCAAACGAGTAGCGAGAATAGATTGGTGTGCGTCTCTTAGGACCACATCAGTTAAAGCCAATGGCTTGCTCATACGAATACTCCCTACTTTTATTATACTTTCTTACGATGCTGATGAATGGCTGCAGTGATCACCGCAGCCATTAAAGGACTTACAGCAGCTTGATCCGATTGTTGTTGAGTCGAAGGGCCTTGACTCATATTTTGTTGTGGCAAAGGGCCAAATTTTCGAGCAACCAAATTCATCGCTAAAATGAGCATACTCAAAAAAACAAATACCAGTGTCATGCCTAGAACCATGATCCCCAGTGCGTCATATAACTGTTCAGATATTGAAGCCATCTCTTCCTCTTGTAGACACTTTATTGTGAAAAAACGTGGCGATCAGCCAATAGAAATTCACTTAACATTCACATGTTATGCAATTCATTCCATTCATTTCAGATACTGCTTAGCAGTCAAATGGCAACCTCAGACAAAAACAATAACCAATATATAACAAGATTGCGACCCCTTTGTAAATTGGTCATACCATAAAAATCATCACAAACTCATAGCTACTAACAAATCATCACTATTAAAGCCGATGAATTGAATATCCATCAATATACAAGCTTTCACGGCTATTTCTTTATAATTTAATAGTGCATTTACTGGAAAATGAATTCAGAAAATAGAACAGAGAGGAGCGTTAAAAGCCAAATTGCAATTTTATGCAATTTAGCTTTTAGGCTTTATCGCTGAGTGGAGTCGCATAGTTAATGGCAATTTACGGAAAATTTAGATGTTTAGCGATTGAGTTTTTAACGATTGCATTGATAGCGATAGATATTATAAATCTGCTTGGTAAATATCATTAATCGGGGTTTTATAGCTATTACATTAAGTTGATTAGCGATGATAAAGGGAGGCTATTGTCGTGGTATCGCCAATGATCCTCAGCAGTATAAAGCGGTGAACATTCAACGGCGTTTAGCGCATCAGAGACTGGTCATTAATCGCTCACTGGTTCGAGTTTGGTGGCATAGCATTTTCGGTAACAGCACCTGCGCTACTTAGCCTACTGAATCCTTTCAGTAGTGTATTAATGAAATTCGCTGCATAAGATCTCCATGGCCAGAGGAAATGTCTATGTAATCGGGATACAAGACCTTATACCAATCAGTATAAGAAGTTGATCTACTCAGAACGTTTTTTGGCGAACTGATTCAAGGCGAATAACTGAAAGAATGGTTGTTCCTTGTGAAGTTGTTCAACGCAGTAGTAGGCAGCCAAAAACGCGCCAGAATGGCGAGTTTTGGCGGCTCTGATCCTGTGACTCTTATGGAACAACAGGGAGCTTAACCTAGTTCAACTATGCTCTTCACCCGTTGCAAACCACATGATCTTGTATGTTCCCGACATACATAAGACATTACCTCCATCCCTGGAGGTCAGATGTGGTGAATGTCATTAATGCACGACTATATGGATATAGGAGGTAGAGTAACGCAGGAGCAGTTACCGAGGAGTATTTAATGAGCTTGTCTCAGTGCCGCTAAACTCTCGCTGAGCGACCAAATCTTTATACTGATAGGTATTATGCTCACGACATATCGAGCATAATCGAACTAGGTTTATGTTTGTTAGCGCTGCATATGAAGCCTTAAAGCTCATTTTTTAAGGCGGGTTTGGACTTCCTACTTCAGCATTAAATAACTTCGTAAGGAATCCCACTTCATCATCTATTCTCATTGAATTAGTTTGTAAAAACTGGATGAGTAATATGATTGCTATTGTCCCCATTGGAATAAAGCTTGGCTATGTTCAACAAGCACGATACCAATTCGCTATAAATTGATGCTGAATGCTGAATGCTGAATGCTGAATGCTGAATGCTGAATGCTGAAAAGGGTAAATTACAGACACAAAAAAACCGCACTTAGTGCGGTTTTTTTGTTTTTAATGAATGGCGGAGAAGGAGGGATTCGAACCCTCGATGGGAGTTAAAGCCCATACTCCCTTAGCAGGGGAGCGCCTTCGGCCACTCGGCCACCTCTCCGCAAAACATGGTGCGCGTGGGAGGATTCGAACCTCCGACCGCCTGGTTCGTAGCCAGGTACTCTATCCAGCTGAGCTACACGCGCAAAATCGGTACGACTTGTATCTAATTTGTTTTATATGGTGCGGATGGGAGGATTCGAACCTCCGACCGCCTGGTTCGTAGCCAGGTACTCTATCCAGCTGAGCTACATCCG